>JAJAPY010000004.1:0-135253 GCA_020523885.1 Candidatus Liberimonas magnetica
AGGGTTTCGCAGCTGAAGAAAGACAGGTTTTCCGGGTCAGCGCTGATGTCGAGTGTAAGGATTGATGATGAGTCCGGGCCGAAGTTAGGCAGGGGAGAGCTTAATAAGCTAAGGAAGAAACTGAATATCAGGGTTGCAAGGAACTATGTGTGCGACACGCTGGAAAAGTTTGTGGGCCTTGAAAAAGAGGTGCTAAACCTGTTGGGGACGTATGACGATGTGTACCTAGATTTAAGGAAACTAGACAAAGAGCTTAGCGCAGCGGATTTTATCAGCTGGTTTGCTGTATTTTCTGTAGATAAGAGGGCGAAATATCCGGAAGCGAAGATATATTTTACGATGCCGCAAAGTTTAGGTGCAGCTCTGGGAGAAGAGGGAAGCAAGAATCTAGAAGCTGCGGTAAGAGGGGTACAGAACTTTTATATAAACCCGTTTGTTATAGAAAAAGAAGCAGATCTTAATAAAGTGCTGGCAAATCCTGAAGGTATAACGGATGTAGTTATAATGAACAGCTATGAGGGTTTAAAAGATGTGAGAGTGGGCGATAAGCTGAGGGATTTAGTAGGGTTTGGGGTAATGGATGCGGATCTCTTTAAATACGGCAACGAGTTAGGGTTAACGATTTTTGGGAAAGGGAATAAGAAGGCTGCCAGGCAGATCAAGGAACTAAAAGAAGAAGTTTTCAAGGAGATGTGCAAAGTGGCGGTTGAGTGCTACAATGATAAGGATGAGGGGTTGTTTGAAAAGATAAGAAACGTGTTGGCAGATGAAGCGTTTAAGAGCGGACTCTGTCTTCTCTACCCACAGCCCTAAGGCAGTCCTTGCTCCCGCAAGCACTATTCCAGGAATCATCGTGTCTTCCCCGTTCACGTCCAGCTTTGTAAGCTTCCCTTCTTTTGTCGCTGCCTCAGGATCAATGAATCCTACCCTTATTACATTCGCCCCGCTGCTTGCCGCTGCTTTCGCACGGCCTTTTGCTTCTTCCTCGTTTGCCATCCCAAAATCCGCTATAAACACCGTCTTTGTTCCCAGCCCGCTTGCCTGAGCTATTATCCGCTTTACTATCTCCTTTACTATCTCCTGCGGCTTATATGTCCTTATTGCTGCTAATACCGACACCCTTGCCTCCGCGATGACAGGCGTTTCAGATTTTATATTAAGACCCGAAACCGACGAAGCCAGCGCCTCGCCTGGAGCGGCTTCTATGTTCACCTGCCTGTGAATTTTCAATTTGTCTTCAAGTTTTGTGATTCTTTTATTTAAACTGTGCCTATAATTATCATAATCATTATCCTCATCAACTTCCTGTCTTATGCTTTGAAGTTCTATTGACAATCTTTCCAGTTCTTCACCTGTAAGTTTTTCCTGATCCATGCGCTGAAGTATGCTGTCCAGCCTGCGGTTTATTATTCTCTTTTTTTGATTCGGTGTCAGTGTTGGCTTACCTCCGGTTTCATCACCTGTTTTTTTATTTGTTTTTGATAGTATTGCAGGCGCTACTGCGCCAACACCTAAATTAGAGGCAACACCGGGCGCCGGAGCAGAGGCTTGATAAACCGGCTGAAGCTGGATAGTAGTTTTCCCATCAAGCTTGGCAGCAATAAGAGCGGGTAAATCAAGCCAGTAGTAGCTTTTTGTCTTGTTGTCCTTTATCGTTTCAATTAGTAAGACACCTTTGCCAAGCTGACTAATAGCATATTCAATGTTTTGATCCGGTTCTTTCATGATATCCGGAAATGCCTTTGCACGGTCAAGTATGAACGCTCCTTGTGCATCAGTAGCCCGGGAAAACATGGGAGTCCTCTTAACTACTTTAGGGTCTGATTCTGTCTCATATACATTTACTGCTAGGCCAAGCGATTTATCAAGCTGTATCTTAATAGTTTCAGGTATGTCTTCTTTTGTGAAAGGGGGATTTGTTATCATCTGTACTCCATTGACCATGGTGCCTGTATATCCGAGCCCCTGCTTAATGCGCCTGTTAAGGAGTTTAACCTGCCAAGCGGGAATTTTATCATAGCCTCTCATATCTGTCAAAGATAAGTCAAAGCTGTACATAAGGCCCATTAAACCTTTATGAGGGGGTACTCCCGGGATGTCAGCTTTGGCATCAAAGAGGTAATCATCGAAAAACGGCACTAAGGCATGCATCCATTCATGAAGCATTAAATAATCATAACCGTTTCTTAAAGCATCCGGGTGAAACCCGGCATAGTCATCTCCGTCACGCAGGGCCCAGCCGCCACTGTCAAATGCTGTCCAGGGCCTCCTTTGCTCTAAAGTCAGGCTTGTTACACGTCTTATTGGCATCACCTCTAATACTACGTTTGCGCCGGAAGCGGCAAGGATCTGATTAATTTTAACTATATGCTTCTGGATATATTGCTCGGGAGAGAGGTTTACAACACTGCGAATGCTTTTTTCCGTTTTAGCATCAATAATCACTTCTACGGGCCGGTGCTGGATCCCGGATTTATCTATAGTACACTGTTTCTTAGAAGGGGTATAAGAGTCTGCCGGTGCGCTTGGCTGGGGCGCCGGTTTTGTCGGTGCAACAGGCGCAGTTGTAGCGGCCGGATTAGACGGTACGCCTGTTGGTTCAACAGGTGCAGGTTCTGGTGTAATTGTCGCTTCGGAAACACAAGCCAGTGTCATAAATGCGAGCGTACCAAAAACAAGAGCAAGGAATCTCCTCCTTGTTACCTCTGTTGAAACCCCTCCCTTTACTGCCATTGCTACGGCATCAGACTGTTCTGTCAGTGCCTGGCCCGGGCCGGCTTCTATATTTACTTGCCGGTGGATTTGAATGTTTGCTTTAAGCCCAAACTTATTTATTAATGTGAACACATATTTAAATGCAACCTTCACACTTGCCACTATGGATAAAACGTTTATTACATGCAACCCTATCGCACCCATATCCAACCAGCCTGCCAGGGGCGCAAAAATTATTGTTATCACAAGGCCTGCTGCAACAGCCAGTGAAACACCGATAAGGCCTCCCAAGAATCCTCCAAGTGCGGTTTTTACAATTATCTTATTTAAGCCTTCCTGCATGCTACCGCTCCACCGGTTCTGTTCTGTATCCCGTACTTTGTGAGCATTCTTAAACGCTTTCAGAGCATTTTCATATTCGTCCTTGTTAAATACCTGCGTCAGCCACAGCTTGGTAAGTTCCATGAGCTCCGGTGCCTCTACCTGCGGAGCAACTTCCAACTCGCTGTAAAGGGCTATTAATTCTTTCTTGTGGTTGAACAGTTTAGTACCCAAAACCAATGATTGTTCCACGGTTTCATCAAGCGAACTGTCAGACAAATCAGCGATAGCGAGCAATTCTTTTGGAAACTTATCTTCTTTGCCGTTCTTTTTAAGATCAGACAATATTCTTTTTAATACTTCCAGCTTTTCTTTTAGAGACATCCCTTCCCATAAAGATTCCCCTTTCTTATACGTTGCTTCCGCGGTCAAGGCCCCTCCTGCCACTGGAACTGCCTGGCTGGGCTGGCTATAGTCAGGGATAAAAGTAACCTTGACATCTGCTTTAGGAAGTATCTTTATTGAGTATTCCCCGTTATCATTATCAAACCAGATCTTCCCGAGAGGGCCAAAATCATATGTCGTGTCGAATTTCAAATCACGATATTCGTCTCCTTTAGGCCCAGGTACACAGGAAGTTATCTTACCATCCTTGAACGTGATCAAACTTGATGGTAAGTTTTTTTGCTTGGGTTCAAGTACAATTTGCATATCCCCGCTAAGCTTTTTCTCAAACCGTTCAAACAATTCTTCGGCAAACCCATCTTCGGAGATTTGTATTTTCTGAAAGAAATCGGCTTTTGAATTAGTTATACTTACAATTGATTTGCCAACCCTGTTATCAGCAAGACTTATGCGCACTTTAAAATAGCCTTTGCCTATCCTGGTTACATTTAACACGAAATTTCCGATTTTAAAGTTTTTCCCGTTTGACGGCACCTGCAGCTTCTTGCTTTCGATATCACCTCTATCGGTACCTTTTCTATCGGTTACTGCAAATAATTTTCCGTTTTCAATATTTAATATAGATCTGAATCTGTCCTTGATCAGCAGATGAATTGTTTTGCTGTCTTCTAAAATCACCTCACTGGTGCCGTTTGTTTTAGACAGCTCAACTATTGTCTTCTTCGCTTCTGAATCAAGGTTAAGCATTCTTTCCGTTTCCGTAACCATTGTGTACTGTGCCTGGTTTAACGGTTCATTCCATGAAAACGAAAAATCCTTTACTGACACGCCTCTATTTGACCTCTTAATATTCAGTGTCAACTCTAGTGTCTCCTGCTCAGGTTTCTCGCCTATACTAATGATTTTCCCGCTCTTATCAATGTAAACATGAATCTTCGAGAACCAGTTTTTACCCTCGAGAGTTTGCCCGAGAGCTTGAATGTCTAGCTCCTTTAGCATTGCAATGTTTCTATCAACTACTTTTCTCTGTTCTGCTGAAATGTTTTTGCCTGCCAGTGAATACATGCTTGTCTCTACGATGTCTGTAAAATCCATACCCGGGAATAGATATTTAAGTATCTTTCTCATATTATCGTCTACCTTAAAAGTGGTCCTGGCGATTATTCGTGCAAGGACAGCATCTGACTTCTTAATCAGAGCTGATTCATCGGCATATTCAGGTTTTACTTTGGCAATGTGGTGTAAATAGCGGTGGTATGATTCTACGAATTCGTCTGTACCAAGCCCTGCAACTAACTGTTTTAGTTGTTCCGGGTCCTTAACTAAAGAGTCAAACTCATCCAGCTCTTTTTTAGACTGGATATCCCTGTATTTCTCGTTCAGCCAATAATAATTGAAATCCCCGTTGCCGCCTTTTCTGGCTATGGATTCTTTTATTTCATGTATTATTCCTGTGACTCTTTCCTTCGGGGTAAAATACTTAAAGAATCCTTGTGACGCATCTATAACAATACTGCCTTTAGCTGATTCTTCCTTATTTATTGTGGCAAAACCTACTGTAGTCTGGTCAACATAGAGAATATCGCCTTTACATTCCCTTATTTTTACCGGATATTCAACTCCGTCAACAACAATCTTTCTTTCAATAACGTTTTGTTTTATATAGACCCTTTTTTTAGGTATTTCTGCAAGTATGGCAAATCCCATATTTCCAGCAATTTCCTGAATTTTACCTGCCAAAAGCACTTGTGCCACAGGTCCCAGTATCTTCAAAATGATGCCGTACATGTTCTTGCCGAGACCCTGAACACCTAACTGTGCTAGAGCAGTATTTCTTATTTCTAAATCAAGTTCTCTCCAATTATCCATAGCTTCTATTTTAGCGTAAAAAACAATTTTTCCAAGTTTTAAAACATCATTATCCAGAGTATAGATAACACTATGAAAGTTGGCTATATACAATTCCGAGGTTTTTGCAACAAAATCAAGTAAATTTTCTAATTTATATCGTTCTTTGTTTTTGATAGCCTCAAGCCAGGCATAAACACCTAAAGTTTCATTAAAGACCTTATTAGTTCCATTATTTCTCCATTCTTGCCACTGTTCCTCAAGTACAAGCCTTGCAGCTTTAACCAAATCTTTTTGCCAGTCTTCCGTGGCTGCCTGTTCTGCACTGCGTAAGTGTGTTTCGTCTTTTTGTATATACATTTCAAGATGATTATTCAACTTTTGAGCAGTGATCCCCAGATTGCGTTTGACTGTTCGCTTTGTCAGCTCCTCGCCGAACCTGGCTTGTACGTTCACCTGCCTGTGAAAGTAAATATTTCCTTTAAGCGCCCAGTTATATGCCAACACGGACCCAAAAATATATGTAAGCCCGGCACTTATACCTACTAATACAGCACTTATCACATTAAATCCGCTTCCGCCTATATCTAAAAGGTTTACAAGAGGCATAAAATACGTGCTTGCTAAAAGGCCTAGCATAACTGATAGTGCAATACCAACAAGGCCTCCCAGCAATCCTGCAAGCGCAGTCTTAGAAATTATCTTATTTAAGTCCCGCTCCATCTCCCACGTCCACAGGTCGTTTTCTCTGTATTTCACCTTGTGTGCTTTCATGAACGCAGCCCGCGCATCAGCATATTTTCCAGGGTTAAAGACCTGTGTAAACCAAAGCCATGTAAGATTCATGAGCTCCCCGGCTTCTATCCGAGGCGCCGCTTCCAGCTTGCCGTAAAGGTCAACTATTTCTTTCTCGTATTTGAGCAGGTTTATGCTATATTTTTCCTGTAAATCCAACAGTTTTTCTTTGGACACATTGAGTTGTTCATCACCAATAGTGAGCAATTCTTTTGGGAATTTGTCTGCTCTGCCGTTTATCTCAAGGTCATATAATATACTTTTTAGTATTTCGAGCTTTTCAATTAGAGATTTGTTTTCCCATTCTGATTTCACTAAATCAGGGACTATTTTTACCTGCCCGGCTGATAGTTTCTGTCCAATCGCATACATAAGCTCATTTATTGTCTCATCTAATATAGGAGAAGTTATGCCAGCTCTTTTGGCTCTTTCAACTATATCTGTTTTATAAGGCCGGAACGCCCAAAACGCATACAGCCTGGTTTTTGCCCGCGCTATCTCTTCATCTGTCAATTTATTATTATTGGAGAGCATCTCCGTTCTTTGCTCCGCCTCTGCCAGAACTATCTTCAATGCTAAATCAAGTTTATCCTGGTTCTCTTCCAAACCTGATATGTATTCTTTTAGCCTGTGTGCCCTGGAGTCATGGCCTTTTGGCTCTCTCATAAGAGAATCCAGAAGCCCATCTATTATTTCCTGTACTTCAGGAGAGTACACTTTAGCCTGCTGTGCTTTTATGATTAAATCTGATTTATAAGGCCGGAATGCCCAAAACGCATACAGCCTTGTCTTTGCCCGCGCTGTCTCTGCATCTGTCAATTTATGGCTGCTTTTTAGAATACTCGTATCCTGTTCTGTCTCTGCTAAAACTAACTTCAATGCTGAATCAAGTTTTTCCGGGTCTTCTTCTAAACCTGCTATGTATTCTTTTATTCCGTCCAGCCTGGGGTCATGGCCTTTTGGTTCTTTTATAAGCGCTTCTAAAACCTCATCTATTATCCCCAGCATATAATCAGTGTCTTGGCTATACTTCCTTACTATATCAGTTAAACTTTCCTTTGAAGGGCGGTGTGCTAAAAACGAAAATAATTCTGCTTTTACTCTATCCTTGTCCGCATGAACAAACAGAGAGCTTCCTTCAACCACTTCTGCAATAAGATCCAACACCACATCTAATTTCCTTGGATTACTACCTTTTTCTAACTCTTCTATATACTCCATCAATCCGCTTGTCTTATCTAACGGCCTTCTGCCCAGTTCATCCATTTTCCACGGCTTCTTTCCAATTGCTGCCATAAGCTCGTATATTATCTGGTCTGATGCAGGAGAAGATGCGCCAGCCCGCCTTGCCATTTCCAATATATCTATTTGAATAGGCTGGTATCCCCAAAATGCATACAGCCTGGTTTTTGCCCGGGTAATCTCTTCCGGCGTTAATTTTTCTTTTCTTCCGAGAATTGCCGTTTTTCTCTCCACCTCTGCTAAAACTATCTTTAAGGCCAGATCAAGTTTATCCGGATCTCCTTCTAAACCTGCTATGTATGCTTTTAACCCGTCTGCCCTGGGGTCATGTTCCTTTGGCTCGGTTATAAGCGCCTCTAAAAGCTCATCACTTATCTGCTCTATTGCAGGTGACTCTACTGCTTTCGGAAACAAATTATATTTATAAGGCCTTAATGCCCAAAACGCATACAGCCTTGTCTTTGTCCTGACTATCTCTTCCGGCGTTAATTTTTCTTTTCTTGCGAGAATATTTATATTGTTCTCTACTTCTGCTAAAACCATCTTTAAGGCCAGATCAAGTTTATCCGGGTCTCCTTCTAAACCTGCTATGTATGCTTTTAACCCGTCTGCTCTGGGATCATGTTCCTTTGGCTCGGTTATATACGCTTCCATAATTTCATCTAACAGTTCTTCATCGCAGTCTTGGGTATGCCTTTTAAAAATATCAATTATTTCGTCTTTTTTCGGCTGGTTTTTTAAAAAAACATTTAATTCAGACTTTATTCTTTTTACATCTATATTTTCTTTTTTACTTAAAATATAACTGCTTTTATCTATACCTAGTTTAATGATTATTAACGCTTTATTTAGTTTTTCTTTATTACCGCTTTTTTCCAAACTTTCAATATAAGCCCTCAAACCGCCTGCTCTATCTAATGTTATGTTATACGAGTTGAGCAAATCGTCAAGCGAGGTTGTTTCATTTTCGGACAGCTCAACGCCCGGGATGGAATTTAATACAGCTCTGACGGTTTCAGGGGCATTAAATTTATAGGCTTTTTCAGCTTCATCTATCACACTTTCTGCTTTTTTGATAAGCTTGGTTTCTAACAGGAATTGTTCGGCAGTCTCATTTTTGCCTGCATCTAAATACTCTCCTCCGGCTTTGGCTTCAATATAGGCATGGTAAAGTTTTACAAACTCCTTTGTGTCAAGGTTCCGGGCTGATTTTCCAGCTTTGAATACACCCAAGTACTTATTAAACCCGGTATCTTCCCCCTGGCGGGCATCAGCTTCTCTAAATTCATGTTTAACAGCTACCATAAGTTCATCATTGGCAGGTACCCAGCTATCCCAAAGCTCCCAGAAACTTTCTGACACAGCAATTGTAAGCCCGTCAGCTTCAAGCGTTGCAAGACCGGCCACACCTTCCATTGTTTGTGATTGTATCACTTTGCCATTATATGTCCTTATCTTTACGGCCTTGCCGTCAAATGTTATTTGCCTGTCTTTCTGCCCTTCTTTAATGTTTTCCGGCGCTATCTTAGTTATATTTGGGAGTATATCCTTTGCCGTCTCTAGAGCAACCAATGCCAAATCCCGGCCAAGGGCTTCCCTGATAACAGGCATATTGCCAAGCGCATCCAAAACCACCTGCCTCACGCTTTTACCCAGCCAGTTTTCTTTTAAAATCTGCGTATCATGCTTGGCCATTTGATCAAGCGCGTTTTCTGCTTCACCTATATAATATTCTATACGCAGTTTTCTATCTATATCTGATTTTAAACCAGGTAAAAGCTCATCTACTGTATTAAGATGGCCAAATACGCTCTTAATTAAACGATCTTTTTCACTTTCACTTTTTGCTTCTCTTGCTTGTTCTACTATTAATTCTGCTTTTTCTATTTGTTTTCCAATTGCATCAACAGTATATGTAAGAATTTGCTTTTGTGTATCATTCTGTATTATTAAATCTTCATTTGCTTCAAACCTTGCTTTTTGTTTTTTATACATATCTTTATAAAGTTGAACTCTTACAGAAATATCGACAAACCTTCCGTCTTGTTTAAGAGCAGAGGCTAGCCCATCTTTTTGTTCTATATTTGTCAGGTAATCATAAAGAATTTCCAAATAGCGGATATTCATTTCAGCATTTGCGGTAAAAACACTGCAATATTCAAACTTGCCGCCGGAAGGAAAATCCCGCTTAAGATTGTATTCCAGGTTCCTTAAGTTTCTGCCAATTTTTTCAAGCAGTTCGGCAACAGTCTTTTTTTCATTGTCATTCACGTTATGCGTTTCAACAGTTCCGAATTTCTGTAAAAGGAGGCTCTTGGCCCTATCATACCTTGGTACTAAATCTTTGTATACCTGTAAAAAACTAATCCTGGACCCAATAACATCTGCCTTTGTGCCGGACTTGGCCGCGTTGGTTAATTGAGCAAGCACAGCCTCTGCAGAAAGGTTGGCTGATGCAACAGCCGGAACCATTCCCTTCATGACATTTATAATCTCATCTATTATGCTCACCTCCATGGCATTGATGAGCTTAGCGTCGCTGATGTAGGGCCCGGCGTCCTCAATAGTTACTCCCCATACGTTAAATCTTCCAGTTTGTACTTTGGATTTTTGAGCTTCCTGAGCTACAGCTTTCACGCACTCGTGCCAGAGTTCGTCTGTTGCATGTTTAAATTGTAATTCTTTATGGTGCGTTTCCAAATATCTGGCAAAAACCTTCGCTTCACCTTGTGCTTCTTCAGCGGATTTGACTCCACTGACTTTCAGCGCTCTAAATTCCATTCTCTCATGCCGTTCAATATAAGAATTAACAGACATCTCATTCTTTGCAAGGTTATACAGCCATGCCAATGAACTCCCGTAGGCTGCAAAGTACCCTTTTGATGCTAAAGTTTCTTTATCATCAATATGGATTATGTCCGCTTCCGGGAACATCTCGTGCAACACCTCAAGCTTCGAGGCGCCGCGTTCTACATTAAGGATAGTAATCTCGGTTCCCTCTAAACCGAACATTACATTTAATATTTCAATAAAAGGTGCTGCATCCTTTGTACTAGTAATAACTATCTTTATACCGTTTTCCTTGCAATAAGCCAGCAGGGATTTCAGTGCCTGATAATTTTGCTCTTTTGTATTTATTGATTTTTCAAGCACTCCTACTATATCAAGAGATATTACTTTTTCTATTTTTTTATCAAGTTTCCCAAGAGCCTCAGCAGAAGCTTCGATGCTTACTTCCCCGGTTTCGTCATGGCTGGCATACCTTACGCCCTGCGCATCAGCCGAAAGCCCGGCTTCGGCTAATTTTACAGATAAGTCAGACAAACTTACAACCGTATTTATTTTAGCCATATTCAATACTTCGTTTAGTATCTGCTTAACAGTCCCGGCACTTATGCCAAGCCACCAGCCTTTCTTTTTCTTTGGTGCTTGTGCTTGGGGTGCAGACGCTGCTATTTTAGCTTCCACTTGGGATAATAACCCGCTTAAAATACCACGCTGCCGGCTTGTTATATTTATAGAAAACATATTATTTATTTGTTCTTTTAAACTAACCCAATTTTCATCAGGTGAGTTTGAGCTTAATAAAGTACGTATATCATTTATTGCCTGTTCAATGTCCGTATTATCATCATACAGGACTGCTCTATTCTGTCCTCTTAATTGCTCATCACCCTGGCCGCTTCCGTATTGAGTTTCATCACCACTAAATAACGATAACCTTTCCTCTTTTTTATGTGTCAGGTTCCATATACTATGCGCGGATATGTTGGCCAGGTCTTCTATTGTAAGGGAAGATATACTCTGGGGAGACATATACAAATTGATTGAATTTAGTACAAACTTTGTCAAGGCAGAATTTAAATTTACCAACCCGCCAATCCCGAGCCTTTTAGAGATTTTCTGCCTATCTTCTTTGCCCAGCCCCAGAAGCAGGACTGACACAACCGCAGTTACCGCTTTTGAGAGGTTTTTAGCTCCATAAAATTCTTCACCTAAGATCTTCATTGCGGCACTTAGGGCAGTTTCATTCGTTGAATTTTCAATATATAAAATCCCTTTAAGCAGCTTAAAGCGCCTTTTTTGCCATTCACTATCGCTTATAGATTCACTGCCTTGCGGCCTGTGCGCATTTATAAACGTTTTAAGAGCTTCTATATAATCCCGCATATCCTTATCAGAGGCACCAGGCGCAAAAGCAGCCTTCTTTAACATTAATATTTCTGCTATCTTTATGCGCTCCCTAACCGGAGAATATTGAAACTCTATTTCATCAGGCAGCGGCAAATCAGAATCAATAATCCTAAAAGCTTTTTGTATATCAAATTTCTTTTCTTTTCCGTTTATGAGCATTTCCCTAAAGACTTTTCTGTAAAACTCAGCTTTTTCCTTCCTTGCTGGCTTATAATCCAAATACAATTCATCAATTAGAAATTCCAAAAGTGCTGGTATCTGGTACGGCTCAATGTATGGAACAGCCTCCCTGCAAAACTTTTCTGCCCTAAAATAATTAGATCCGTTAAGATAGGTCCGGGCATGAGCAAGCAGAGTTGCAAACCTTTGTGAACCTTCGATATGCCGTCTTGTGTTATGAACACGGTCCAGCATCTGCCGGATATCAAATTCATCCTGCCTTCCCTCTACTATTAATTCATCCAGTTTATCCGAATAGGCATTCACCAGCTCCTTGCCAAGCGACTCTGAGCTATATATTGAATCAAGCGTATCAAACACTTCCGGCAGATTCCAAAGTTCTGCAAAATTAATCGCCTTTTCACAATAATATTTTGCCTCATCATAATCAAGTCTGTTAATGCTTTTATAAGCATCAACCATATTGTCCCTAAATTCATTAGAAGCCATTGAAACATCTTTTTCTACCAGCTCTGATATAAATTCCAGGTGCATGATTAACTGCCGTAAATCAATGCTTTCCTCTTTTATTATCTTTTTACGATACGCTTCTACTACTCTCTTTCCCCAATCCGTAGACCCAAACAAGTTTTCGACAGTTTTGAGCACAGAGGATAAGTTTTCTATTTTTGCCACTCTAAGCGCTTTTACGTAATACGATATTTTTTCAACATCATCCGTGCTTTTTTCTGCAGCAAGGATTAATGAACTAAAAGCTCCGGAAATGTCAGCTTTAAGCCCTGGAACATCAAGATAAGTCGCATCAGTTCCTTGCTCTTCTATCTCGTCAATAAGAGCCAGGGCTTTATTGAGACGGGCCTGTTCACGGGCATCTTTCTTAGCCTGCCTTCTTCTTTCTTCTGCTCTTTCAATCTTAGCAAGCCGCTCTTTCTCGGCACGTTTTAACTCCAGCTTTCTTCTTGGCTCTGCAAGAGCTTCTTCAATAATACGTCTGCGTTCGTTCTCCTGCCTTAAGCCTTCTTTGGCACTCTGTCTAACTCTATCAACCACCTGGGCCAGCCTTGAAGGATCTGACTGCCAGGGATTTCCAGCCAAGGGAATTGCCAGGGCTTCATCCTGCTTTTGCCTGGTTACAGCAATAATATCTTCAGCTATTTGTTTCATAGGGGTATAATCTTCGTATTTTATTCTTTCACGTAAATCTATAACTTCAGGCTGGTATGCCCAAAATGCGTACAGCCTGCTTTTTGCCCTGGCTCTTTCCTCTTGTGTCAATTTATATTCCTTATTAAACATATTGAGCTTGTTTTTTGCCTCTTCCAAGGCGGTTCTTATTTCCAAGTTAAGCTGTTCAGTATCTCCTTCTAAATCTGTTACGTTTTTCTTGCTCCTTAGTATGTCCATATTCTTTTCAGTTGCTGTCAAAACAAACTTCAGCGCTAAATCAAGTTTTTCCGCATCACCTTCTGATTCCAAACCTGCTATATATTGTTTTAACCTTTCTGCCCGCGGGTCGTTTTCTTTTGGCTCTACTAAGAGTGCTTCCAAGAGCTCATATATTGTTTCCTGCATTAAAGCAGTATACCTTTCGGATCTATGCGCCCTGTCGATTAAATCTTTCTTAAGCGGCTTGAATGCCCAAAATGCATAAAGCCTGGTCTTTGCCCGCTCTACTTCTTCTTGTGTCAATTTTTCTTCTCTGGCAAGAATACTCGTATCATTTTCCACTTCTGATAAAACTAATTTTAGCGCCATATCAAGCTTTTCTGTTTCCCCGTTCAGCTCTAAACACGCTATGTATTCTTTTAATCCGTCTGCCCTCGGGTCATGGCCTTTTGGTTCTGCAATACAAGCCTTCATGAAATTATGTATAATTTGTTTATTATAACTGCTATCCATGCCATGCCTTTGAAATATATCGAGTAAGTAGCTTGCACTTGGCCGATGATATTTCACAACGAAATTTATCTCTTTTTTAATATCCTCTATAGTGTAATTTTCTCTTAAAGGGTCGCTATTTCCGTTTGTTTCAACCATAATAATTCTAAAAACCATTTCTAACTCTTTTCTGTTTCCTGTCTGCTGCAGTTCTTCTATGTAATCCCACAGCCCGCCTACCCTGTCCAGCGGCCTGTCTTTACGTACCTCAACTTTGGCCTCTACCGGAGCCGGTGCTGCATTTGTATCAGTATTCGCTTGCTGCTGCCGTGCATTTAAATTTCTCCGGGCTACCGCTGTTTTATCCCATAATATTCCTAAAAAACTTCTATTGTCAGACGTTAAACCCGGGATATTTGGCCGGCGGAATAAATCTTGTATGAAACTTTCTATTTTCGACAGATCTGCCAACTTCTCTGAAGCCGGTTTATTCAGGCTCATCATCTCTTCAAGTATAACGGATAAATTGTTTATCTTTTGTTCAACAGCAGCAGGGTTGGACAATACATCCCCAGTCCAGCCAGCTTTAAATTTTTCGAATTCCTTTTCGAAATCATAAGCCCTGAAATCATCGGTGTAAGACTTGACTGCCGATAACCTTTCCTCTTTTTTATGTGTCAGGTTCCAGGCAGTATGGGCAGATATGTTGGCCAGTTCCTCCAGGGTAAGGGCAGATATTTCTTGAACAGACATGAACGAATTTATAGATTTTACTATCAAATCTGCTAATGCAGGATTGATATCTGCGCCTTCACTAAGCCCCAGCTTGTCTTGGATCAGCTTTTTATCTTTCTCGCTTAAAGCCAGGATAGCTACAACGGCATTGGCTGCTTTTGAAAGGTTGGTAACACCGCTAAACTCTTCGCCTAAACTATCGGCTGCGGCTTTTAGGGCTCTTTTGCCCATGGATTTTTTAATAAAACCCAATCCCTTTTCCAGTTCAGCGCTCCTTTTTTCCCATTCTTTATCGCTGATAGCATCCTTACCTTCAGGCCTGTGCGCATCTAAGAACGCTTTCAACGCAGTTTCATATTCCTGCTTTGCTTCAGGCGACGCATCCGGCGTCTTCGCGGCTTTTTGTAGTTTTAATATTCTCGCTATTTCAGCCCGCTCTATAACCGGGGTATACTGAAAATCAAATCCGTTTTCCCTATCTTCTATGGTTATCTTCAAGTTACTTCGGATCTTCCATACAATTGCTACAAGGAGCAGAGTTTTTAAATTATCGGTTACCTTATCAATAAAAATCTTTTGGCTTGTCTTATCAGTAACGAGCCTTATCATATCTGTGTATCCAATAACAGAGGTTGCCAAAGTTCTAAATAGATCATTTATGATAACCCAATCACCGGCTGATACGGTCCGGAAAGTAAGGCCTCTGTCTTCGATTTCAGTGTTTGCATTAAACCTGGTTACAGCTTCCCAGACTAATTGTTCATAGCTCATGCCGGTAATCTCAGTTTGCATCTTTTCAAATATCTTAAGCAATATCGGGCCTACTACAGGGTTTGCCAAATTCTCGTTGAGATTGGTTTGGACCAATTTAGAGTCCTGGTTATTGGACTTTTTCATAGCCTCCTGGAACACCGCATCAAAATCTTTTATTATAGCCATTGCCCAGGCTTTCGGATCTGCAGTTCTTTGCATTTGCTCAGGCGCCGGCATGGGGATTTGCGAGGCATAAAGCATTTCTGCAATTCGTTTCAGCGAAGGATACTCCTTCATATATACGTCTTGATCAATATTGACACCTTTTATTTTGCTGCCGAAATTTATCGAAATACTTTTATTTTCATTTAAAGTTACTGTAACCTTATCTTCTCCAGCTGCAATCTGTGCAGAAATCATCAAACCTTTACTTGTAATATTAAACATCTTAGTAAAAGTTTGCAGATTGAGGTCTAAGCCGCCTAAAGTTTTATCAGAATCATAAAGCGTTCTTTTGCCTGCATACTCAGTTCCGAATGCCTTCAAAGTTTCGATTAATTTATTTACGGCTGGGGCAGGCAGCGCCAATATTGGCGTTTTTTGTGTTTCCTGTCCTGCAGTCCGGTCAAGTGTTGCTGCGGCAGTGGTATCGTAATGTACAGAGGCATCTTTACCCCTAATAAAATTATAGACCCTGCTAACGCTTATATCTCTATCTGGGCTATACCCCGTCTCTTCAGTTATATATTGCCTATCCGGATGCATAGGGCTCAATCCTCTCACAGCTTCAGGATAGAGAAATTCATAAAGCTCAGGTTCACTTTCAAAAATAATCGCAAACATCACCCTTCCGTAATATTCTTTTTCAGTTATGCTGCGCAAAAATCCTGCAAGATTCACATAATCAACCTTAACATCTTTTGGAATTATCAGGGGAATTATTATTTCACTCAGGTCAGTTCTTGTACTGCCTAATTCTTCTTCAATATTTTTTTGCAATGTACGAAAATATCCGTCAAACTTTATAGGAGTATAAACTTCTGCCATAAACCATGGTTTTTTTGCATCAGCCGGATATTGTAATTTCCCTAATGCTTTAAGCGCTTTGGCAAACTCTAATGGTTCAGGATGGCATACTGCAGCCGCTTTACCCAGCAATACATTATTCCTTAACTGAAAACCATCCAATACTTTTTTTGCTTGTTTTTCCAAATCTGCTTGTTTAATTTGCGTCCTTGCAGCTGAGGTTGCACTTGAACCTGCAGCCAGTGCAGGAAGTTTTTTATAATATACCGCTATGGTGTTCCATACGCCGTGGCCTATAAAGCTTACAGCTATCGCTGCCGCAGGTTTAAGGAACGAAAATGGCAGAAATACAATAAGGACCGCGCCGCCAAGCCTCTTAAAGAAGTTTTTTGCTACTTCCTGTTTTGTAATGTGTCCTTTATTGTACTCCTGAATATCTTGTATGAGATGAATCGAAACAAAAACTACTGTTATAGCGCCGAATGCAGCGGTTCTTAATAAACCTGTTACAGGAATAAAAGTTAAAACTCCAAGCGTAAGGGTTTCTAAAGCTGCCCAGAAAATATATGTCCGCCATATTGGTGATTTCCACGCCGGCTGCCGGCTTTTTTTAAATTCTTCATCAATCTTATTAATTTCCTTCTGCACACTTTGTCTTACCTGGTCAGGAGCGTTAAATTCATTTTTTTCTGAAAACTCATCAACATTAGGTGCTGCTGTCATTTTAACTGCATTTTTATCGGCTTTATCATCAATACTTAACAAATGGCCTTTGCTGTCATAGGTACGGGTAACTGCAACTGTTTTGTTATTTGCATCTACATATACGATTTGAAGTTCATAATTCCCGTCATCGGCTGGAGTGATAAGAATTTTAAACTTTTCGTTTTCACCAAAAAGCTCTCCCAGCACCTTGTTGACAGCAGCTATTCTTTCTCCTGCCTTACCTTCACCGTTAACAATGAAATCTCTTATAAAATCGGCTGATACAATAGTCGCTTTGTTTTCAAAGCCTGCCATAGTTGAAAGTACTATAAGCTGAAGGGAATTTAAGTGTTCCGAGGCAAGTTTAATGTTTGAGAAATCTATTATGTTGAATGCCAGTTCCTGTTTGACTGTTCCGGCTATATCATTGAAAACCCCGGGAAGAAATCCCAAGACTTTTGGGTCTTTAGCAAGCATAGCGCTTTCAAGCTTTAAAAGCTCTGAATAAGTGTTCTCGGCAAAACCGACATCCTGAGTCACATTCGGAGTGATGACCAGGTAAGGTATGTTTTTTTCTTTCAACAGCTCTGAAAGGCCGGGCGTATGAAAACCCCCGGTAATTACAACAACTATGTTTTCCGCGTTTTCAAGCAGATTTGATGAATCAAGCTGTGAATTTGAGTTAGCTTGCTTCGTCGCTTCGCTTCTCGCAATGACTAAAGGGGTGTCATTGCGAGCCGCAGGCGAAGCAATCTCGCTGTTATTCAAAGCAGTTTCACTGACCCCTGCCCCCTGTCTGCTATCCCCTGTTACTATATTGCAGTTAGCCAAAAGACATTCGTTCCTTTTGATATTTACATTGTAGTATTCGTTCAGCAAAGCGATATATGGCTGGACCTGGGAAAGTTTATCATTTCCCGCATACTGCGCCCATAAAGTGTTGAACTTCGATATGTTTTCTTCGACAAACTTATAATCTTCGGCTGTTATCTTATATGACAGGTATTCTTTTAAACTCTTTGTAAACTCAATTAAGAAAACTATGTCGCGTTCGCTGGATTTCAAGGCAAGCCTTAAACGGATTTCATTAAGCAGTTTGTTTTCTTCTTTTACGAGCTGTAAGGGGTTGATGTTTTTGGTTGAGTCAAGGTAGTTGAAAAACTTTTTAAGGTTAGGGAGATCGTTTAGCAAAGAGGGGTCATAGTCTTTTGCTAACCTGGCCAAATACACGTATAACTGGTTTGCCTGGGTAAAATTTACGGTATTTGCCGCAAGCATTTTGTATGCGCTGTAGGGGAGCTTTTCTTTAAGAAGCACTATGAAACTCTGAAGTTCTCTGGTGATCTTTTTATAATTAAGCTCTTTGGCGATAATAAGGGTATTTGAGAATTCTTCTACGTTTCTAAATCTTACGGTGTCTATATTAAGTTTCTGCGAATATTCCAGTAAATCGGAATAATATTTCTGGGGGTCAATATTGCCGTTCTTGTATTTCAGTACAAAGTTGTCTAATTTTCTGTTTTTTGAATCATAGTACCTTTCTTTAAGCCTATCAAGGTCAGGAGAGAGTTCATCAAGGCTTGCCATTATTTCTTTCTGCTTGTTTTCAATTGTGTTCAGGCGTATTATGTTGTCCGTATGAAGTTTCCTGTCATCCACACCGAACAACAGATCAGGCCTGTCGCTCAGGACCGAGTAATACTCTGCTCCGGTAAGCTTTCCGCCGTTTACCAGGGATTCAAGCACTTTGGTTTTTAATTCCTTATCCTTGACCTGTGTTATCCAGGAAGTATCTACCGGCCCTGCAGCACCTTCGATATACACCCGTTTTAAATGGTACTTGTTATCCAGCAAGGAAAGAATCTTTGAAATATTCCTTTGTACTTCAGCATGGCAATGCAGATCCTGAATGTTAATAACAACAGTATTCGAGTTATTAATTCTTAGTTCAGAGATAGTTCCGGGAAGCTGATCCTTATTCTCCGAACTCTGAACTTTGAGCTCCGAACCGTAGTTGTCCGTTATTCTGCCGACCGCAGCCGGCAGGACAAAGCTGTCAAAGATCTTTTTGAAATCTTTGACCTCCTTGTACCTCTCGACCACGGCCTGAAGAGGCGGGCTCACGATAAAACTGAATACGAAGCATAATGTTGTTAAAATGGCGGTAAATTTTTTATAGAGCATTTTGTCCTCCAAAAAAAATAACCCGGCTTTAAAGTCAAGCCGAGTTATCTTATCCTGCTATTTATGTTTAATAAAGCATAGTTATCTATTGCGCCTCTTGGCAATAAGCATAGCATTGCCATAAGTATCAGAAAAATAAACGATCTCTGCATGAATTTTCGGAACAAGATCGTAAATTTTATATCGTTCGTAGTTCTTGAAATGTCCTGATAAAAACCTGTGATAGCTTTACTTTCAAGGATATTGCCGGAATAACTGCCCGCAGTTTGAACTAAAAATGTCCGGTCAAGATCATTGTTTGTTTTGGATTTATTATTGGATTTGTTCTTTGCAGGGGTTGTTACGGAATTCTGATAAGTAATCTTTCCCATAACTATGTCAACGGTAGTTGAGATACAGTAAGTTACAAAAAAGTTCTTTGCAACTTTCATAGTATTATCTAATACTACTGAACTGATAGCACTGCTTTCCTGTGCATTTAAAGAAACAAAAGAAAAAAGGTTTATAAAAATACAGAATATAATTAATATACTTAGTTTTATTTTCATAATATCTTTTATTATATATATGTAAATGTTTATATAATTATAGATAAAATATTAGAAATTTCAATAGAAATTATGTGAATTTTTTGTGAAAGATGCAGGTTAAGACCGTGTTCCTATGCTTAGTTCGGGGGACACACACCTTAATTACAAAAAAAATATCCAAATTTGAGCATGGCTTTCTAGTAGCAAGAAGAGTTAAACTAAGTAATTAAGGTGTGTGTCCCCAGAATTAAAGCACGTTTTGAGGGTCAATATCTATGCTTACGAATATGCCGCGGGGAATATAGTAATTTCTTATATTTTTTGAGGCAAGGAGGATTTCTTCGGAATTTCCTTTGAGCAGTACCTGCCACCTGAATAACCTTCTTAATTTTGAGTGCGCGGCAGGGGTAGGCCCTAATATATCATATTTAAATACATTTTTTTCTTTAAAATCATTCAAATCACCGCTTATTTTGTTTATAAGTTCAATTGCCTTTTCTTCCTTACTTGCCCGGACAAGTATATTTGCAAGCCTGCTAAAAGGCGGGTAATCCATTTGCCTGCGGTTATTTATCTCCTGGTCATAGAACTCGTGGTAATCATGGTCTTTACTTGCCAACAAAGCATAGTGATTCGGGTAACGCGTTTGTACTATCACCTCACCTCCCAAACTGCTTCTCCCGGAACGGCCTGCTACCTGCGTTATGAGCTGAAAAGTCCGTTCCGCTGAACGGAAATCCGGCAGGTAAAGCGCTGTATCAGCATCTATAACACCTACCAAAGTAACCCTTGGAAAATCAAAGCCTTTTGCAACCATTTGTGTGCCGAGAAGTATATCGTAATTCTCATTTTTAAATTCCTGGTATGCCCTATGGTATACTTCATGGCTTGAAGCCGTGTCCCGGTCAAGCCTGAATACCCTTGCCTGCGGGAAAAGCTGGTGAAGCTCCTGCTCCACTTTCTGCGTTCCGATACCGAAAACAGACAGTTCTTTGTTCTTGCATGTCGGGCACTCACCGGGCCATGGATGGGTATACCCGCAATAATGGCACCTCAAATCATTACTGGTCTTATGATAGACCAAAGAAACCGAACATCTCGGGCACTGCCATACATTGCCGCATTTAGGACAGGACACACCCGGAGAAAATCCCCTGCGGTTTAAGAACACTATCGCCTGCTCCCTCCTTGCAAGTATCCTTGTTAAGGCTAGGGCCAGCTCTTTTGTTATAACCCTTGCTTTGCTCGGTATCTGGGTAACATCAACAAGGGTGACCTTTGGCAGCTCTCTTTTGTCTACCCGTTCATTCATTTCAAGAAGCTTATATTGCCCCTGTTTCGCCCTGTAATAAACCTCAAGAGACGGTGTTGCTGAACCGAAAACAGCCACTGCATTGTTTATCTTTGCCAAGACATCTACAATTTCTCTTGTCTGATATTGAGGTTTCTGGTCTTGTTTATAGGTAGGCTCATGTTCCTCGTCCATTATTATCAAGCCGAGGTTGGTAAAAGGCGCAAAAATACATGACCTGGCTCCAAGAAGTATCTTTATCTCTGCCTTTCTTGCTTTTTCCCACGTAAGGTATCTTTTACCTGCTGAAAGGCGGCTGTGCCAGACCCCCACAAGGCCAGGGAAACGGTTCTCAACTATGCTTATGAACTGGGGTGTAAGGGATATTTCGGGTAACAGATAAATCGCGGATTTGCCGAGTTTGAGCACTTCTTCTATTGAATTTAGATAAACCTCTGTTTTCCCGGAACTTGTAATGCCGTGCAGGCAAAAAATATCAGGTTTATTTTGTTTTGCGCTTTCTATTATCTGGTTTGTTACATCCTGCTGTTCTACATTAAGAACAGGTTTTATATCTGCTTTCATTTCTTTATCTTTATCTTTGTCTTTAGGTTTTGGCGGCCTTTTTGGAGGGCGTATGCTTGCAGGAAGTATGCAGGATAAAGCTTCGCCATAGGAACACATATAATTTTGGCTTAGCCATTCTGCCAGCTTAAACATTTTTTCAGTTAAAACAACTTCATTGTCATAAAGGCTTAATATAGGTTTTACATTTTCTATTGAAGTGTCTTGTACTATTTTAGTTATAAAACCAATTACTTTTCTTGAACCGAACGGCACCTCGGAACGCATTCCGACCCTTGCTTTATCTGCCAGGCCTTCCGGAATCTCGTAATGGAACGGTTTATCTACAGGTAGGGATAAATATATTTCAGCGAACATAATAAAAACCTAACTTCGGTAAAAGGTATACGGGAGAAGGTAGACGAAATAGGTTTAGTTCCCTGTTTTACCGTTTACCTTTTACCATTTACCGTCTACCCTATTTTTTATTTAATTCATTTCTTACTTTTTTCATATCTTCCCAAACGTCCTTTTTAAGGCTCGGAGTACGCAAAAGCGCAGCAGGATGATACGTAGGCATTACTTTGATGCCGTTATATTCACAAAAAGTCCCTCTTAACTTACTGATCCCTGTTTCTGTTTTTAAAAGCGCTTTTGCTGCAACATTCCCGAGAACACATATACAATCCGGCCTTATTATTTCAATCTGTTTTTCAAGGTAGCCAATGCATGAATTTATCTCCTCAAGGCCCGGTGGCCGGTCATTACCCCTTTTTTCAGGGTCACCTGAGTCTATCATCGGATGGCATTTTACTATATTGCATATATAGACATCGTTTCTATTAAATCCCATAGCTTCTATTATCTTTGTCAGAAGCTGGCCTGCTTTTCCTACGAACGGCACCCCCTGGTGGTCTTCATCAAAACCCGGTCCCTCTCCTATGAACATGAGCTTCGCATTCGGATTTCCCACGCCAAAAACAAAATTCAAGCGTGTTTCTCCAAGCGGGCATTTTTTGCATCCTGAGATCTTTTTATTAAAATCATCTAATTCATTATTTACATTGCCCGGCTCTTTCTTTTCGGGTTTTGCTATCTTTGGAAGCTCATCTTTGGCGGGTTTTTTAGGAGAAGGTTTCGTTATTACTTCAAACTCGCCCCAGTTCTTTTCGTCAAGGATAGAGGCTTTAGCAAGCTTTAATATTTTTGAAAATTCTTGCCGCTTCATTTATTATCCTTTCTGCTATTTCTTTTTTGCTTTTATTCCTGAGCACCGTCTTTTGAACCATGGTCCACCGCGTAGGTGGAACCGGAGATGATTTGTATTTATCCTGCCGTATCCCGCTGCGGCGGGATGTCACGTTATCGAATGAGCCTCCGGCTCCTGCCGGAGGAGTTCCACTTATTATTACAACATCAGATTTATCGCTGGCTATTGCCTTAACCGGATTTGCGACTATCAGATCAAGTTTTTTATCTTTTAGTTTTTTTATTGCCTGATTTACAAGGTTCTTTGATTCAAGGCAGAACCCCACCATTACTTTGCCTCTGTTCTTGAAAGAAATAGTTTTTAAGATGTCGGGGGTTTTAACAAGTTTTAAAACAAGGCCATTTTTCGTTTTTTTTATCTTGTCCTTTTTCTCTCTTTGCGGCCTGTAATCCGACACAGCTGCGGCACAAATAAAAATATCAGACCCTGATATATTTTTTTTGACTTCCTCTAGCATTTCCGAGGCTGAGGTTACCGGTATGGATTTAATATTTCCGGCAGGCACAAAACTTGACGGCCCGCTTATCAGCACTACTTTATGCCCGAGTTTTTTTGCCGCTTCTGCCAGCTCACAGCCCATTTTCCCGGATGAAGCGTTTGACAGGAACCTCACAGGATCAATATATTCTCTTGTGGCGCCTGATGTGATCAAAAAATTAACCATAAAAATCCAAACTTCGGTAAAAGGGATACGGAGAAGGTATACGAAATAGATTTATTTTGTTGTTTTACCGTTTACCTTTTACCATCTACCGTCTACCTTATTAAAACTGTACCTTTGGTACAGTTTTAGCTGCTTCCTCGGCTTTAAAGTAGATATCTTTCTTTTCGAACTTGAAAAATGACGCTACTATATTTCCCGGGAACCGTTTTATCATGATGTTATAGGCCTGTACTACTTCGTTATAACGCATCCGCTCGACCGCAATACGGTTTTCTGTGCCTGCGAGCTCATCCTGCAAGTGAATAAAGTTTTCATTGGCTTTTAAGTTAGGGTAATTTTCAGCTATCGCCAAAAGCCTCGAGAGTGCGCTTTCAATGCCCTGGTTGGCTTTTATTTTTTCATCGATGGTCTTTGCGCCGCCCAGAGCAGCCCTTGCACTTGCCACATCTTCAAATATTTGTTTTTCATGCGCAGCATAACCTTTCACGGTATTTACCAGGTTCGGTATAAGGTCATTTCTTCTCTGGAGCTGGTTTTCCACCTGTGCCCAGGCGGCATTTATGCTTTCTCCCAAGGTAACGATTTTGTTGTAATTCCCCACAACTGTGCCCACTAGAATAACCACAAAAAATACAAGCACTCCTAAAACTATCCATAATTGTTTCATAAAACCTCCGTTTTAGACTACAGACTGCAGACCACAGACTACAGACTTTAAATAAAAGACTAAAATCTAAAAATCTTTGTTATAAAGCCT
The DNA here is from genome assembly GCA_020523885.1 of Candidatus Liberimonas magnetica. Taxonomy (NCBI): domain Bacteria; kingdom Pseudomonadati; phylum Elusimicrobiota; class Endomicrobiia; order Endomicrobiales; genus Candidatus Liberimonas; species Candidatus Liberimonas magnetica. The sequence continues at coordinate 24,058 of JAJAPY010000004.1, forward strand.
TTAGCCTTTTGCCTTTTCTGCAGTCTGTGGTCTGCTGTCTGTAGTCTATTTATAAATTATTCACTACAGCAACTATCTTTTCTATCTCCTGCATATATTCTATCATCGTCCTGTCCATATCTGCGCTTAATGCCGCTTTGTCGCCGTTCTTCATATTTATGATATCCAGGAACACTTTCTTATTCAGGCCTGTTTTTTCGCTTAAGACTTCCAGGGCATCAAGCTTCTTTTTCGGAGGTTTTCCCCCTAAAAGCTTTATTGAATGTTTAAGAAGTATTAAAAAACTAGATATTGAACCGATCATCAGGTCTTTCAATTTCGCGCTTTTATTACTAAACATCATATAACCCTGCCTGAGTTTAAGAAGTTTTCCTTTCAGCTCAAATTCCAACTCATGCCTAAGGTTAGTGTCTTCGATTCTAAGGTTTGCTACCGGGTCTTCTCCGTATAAAACCTTGTAATGGTCTTTTATGTCCTGAAACTCTATCGGGAAAACATCTGCTGACTCCGTAAACATCGGATACGTAAAAAGAAGCGGAGGAGGATTGCCCTGTTTTGTCCAGCTGTCCATCGCCTTATTTGATGCCCTCATGTCTTCAAACCTGATGTTATCAAGTATAAGCAAAATATTGTGATCGGAATGTTCTTTTGTATCTTCTCCGCTTGCTTTTGAACCGTATAAAATAACGGATTTTAAGCTATTGCCAAAAATATTTTTCATCTCTTCAACAAATTTCTCTAGATCATTCATTTTTTACCCCTTATCAATAAATCCGAAATCCGAAGCACGAAATCCGAATAAAACTACAAACAGAAAATACTTCAAAAATCAAATAAATTCAACTTAATTAAGGCTTATGCCTTTTTTGTTTGCAGTTTTGGGTATTCGATATTTTTTCGGATTTCGATATTCGAAATTCGTATTTCTATTTCTGCTGGCTACATTTACCACCCTCTTGACGATCCGCCGCCGCCGCTCATACCGCCGCCAAACCCTCCGAAACCGCCGCCGAAACCGCCGCCGAAACCCGAAGAACGTCCTCCGCCCAGGCCAAGGAAAAACAGAAATAACATGGGGTTGTTAATGAACAATATGACAATCAGTACTAATAATACCAAATTAAGCAATGACTTTAAAAGGCTTGGCCTTTGCGGCTGAAGGTTTCTTGTATACTCATCTTTACCGGTAAGTTCTACTCCCTGGTCTTTAGCAATAGTAAATGCAACAGCCAGAGTACCAAGCATCAGCCCTTTTCCATAATTTCCTTTTTTGAATTCAGGTATTACATACGAATCCAGGATACTCCCTACAAGCCCGTCGGGGAGTATGCCTTCAAGCCCGTAGCCGACTTCTATCCTTACTTTCTTATCTTCTATGGCTGCAAGTATCAATATCCCGTTATCTTTTCCCTTTTTGCCAATACCCCACTCTTCAAAAAGATTTACAGAAGCCTCATCTATCGAGCCCCCTTCCAGGTTCTTCAGAGTCACAACGGATATCTGTGACGATGTTTTCTGCTCAAGTTCGGCGATAACTGCCGACATTTTTTCTTTATTCTCGGAGTCTATAACGCCTGCAAAGTCATTTATCCACCCGCTCGGTTTAGGGTACTTAAAGGCTAGGGATATACTTATTAAGCTTGTTAATAAAATTATAACGAAAGATACTTTTTTCATGGCATTTTAATCCTAAATTAAGACTTATAACTTAGGGTTGATATTTAAATGAGCCTTTTATTTTTAGATTTTTATTTGGACATCAGAATTGAGAAATGACAATCAAGTTAGGTTATCCTATAATCCGTTCTATTTCTTTTACGATACTACTTACCTCACCCAGCCGCCCGATACCTGACTCGCCGCAGGCAAGGTCTCCTTCCTGAGGTTCTACAAATTTATAGCCGTATTTTTTCAGCACGCTCAAATTATTTTTTGTCGCAGGGTGCAGCCACATATTCTGGTTCATTGCAGGGCATAACAAAACAGGGGATTTTGTGCTCAACACCGTGCTCGTAACCAGGTCCCCGGCACGGCCGCAGCTCAGCCTTGATAACGTATCTGCCGTAGCAGGCACTATTACTACGATATCGGCTTTTTTAGCAAGCGAAATATGTTCGATGTCCGTTTCATATTCATCGAACATATCTTCATACACTTTATTTTGAGACAGAGTTCTAAGTGTCAACGGAGTCACAAAACGTGCCCCGTTAGCCGTCAAGATGCACGTAACATCAGCTCCTTTTTTCTTTAAAACCCTGACCAAGAGAGGCACCTTGTAGGCGCTTATTCCGCCGCAAATCCCTAAAATAATTTTTTTGTTCTTGATTATTTTCATTACCAGGAATTGATTAACCTTTCTTTTCTTTTTCCTTTTCTTCGCTGTGTTCCGGAGGCAGATTCTTTATTTTACCCAGGGCAGCTGTAACATCTTCTTCCTTGACCCTGCCTGATAAAATATCATCAAGGGATTTCTTTATTAGCTCTGCCCTGCTCATGAGCTTACCTTCATCTGTTCTTTGCAAATAACTAAGCCAGTCCCTTGCCATGCCAACCAGGCCGTAGCGGCCGGTCTTTAAATTAAGCAGCATCTCTTCTAGTTGCGGGTAATCATTCACTTTACTTCCTCCTATTAAACTTTAATCAAACCTTTTTATTACGCTGCCTGACACCTTTAAGTGGCGGGAAGTTATGATCGAATATAAATCCCTTAAAGCCTGCGAAACTTTATCATTAATTATTAGATAATCATATTTCTTTATATACCGCACCTCTTTTTTTGCATTACACAGCCTTCTCTTGATAACTTCCCGAGAATCTTTTTTTCTCAAGACAAGGCGTTTTTTTAGTTCCTTAAAAGAAGGCGCCATAATGAAGATCAAGACCGCACCCGGATATGCCTTTTTCATCTGCAAGGCGCCTTGAACGTCGATATCTAAAACCACATCAAAACCGGAGTTTATTGTTTTTTGTATGAACGAATGTGACGTCCCGTAATAATTATCGTGGACTTTCGCCCATTCAATGAACTCTTTTTTCTTGATCAATTTTTTAAACTTTTCTACTGAAGCAAAAAAATAATCCCTGCCGTTTGTTTCACCGGCTCTTTTTGGCCGTGTTGTATGAGAAATGGAATACTTAAGCTTAGGGATTTCCTTAATTATTCCTTTATAAAGTGTAGTCTTTCCGGCACCTGACGGAGCCGATAAAACAAAAATATGGCCTTTTGGCATGGTTTATTCTATTAAAAAATTACCCTTATTGCAATCGTCATGCTTCGCTGACTTAATTTCAAAATATAAAATGGCTAATTTTACAATAAATCCGTAATATTCAAATTCCTAAGCTTCAAGTTAGACCCTACTTTAGTTTCTTCCACACCTTATCCATATCTTCTGGCATAGGCGCATTGTACTCCACTTTCTTGGAAGTCTTTGGATGAGTAAATGACAGGTAACAGGAATGAAGCATCTGCCTGCCCAGTTCAATACCCTCAATGCTTTTTGGCCCGCCGTAAAACTCGTCTCCCAAAACAGGATGGCCTATATAGACCAGGTGGCTTCTTATCTGATGGGTCCTTCCTGTGACGGGATATACTTCAAGCATCGTATAATTTTTTGTTCTTTTTAATACTTTAAATTCCGTGACCGATTTTTTCCTGGCTTCCGGGCCAACAACGATCCTTTTTCTGTCGCCCAGGGCACGGCCGAGCGGTGCATTGATTCGGCCTTTATCTTCCACTATCTTTCCTCTGACTATCACAAGGTATTTCTTTTTTACATCGCGGTGCTGGAATTGTTTTACAAGGCTGTTTTTTGCCTTCTCGTTCTTTGCAACGACGATGGCTCCTGAAGTATCCTTGTCCAGGCGGTGTACCAGCTGGGGAGAATACCTGCCTTTTGCATGTCCGAACAAAGCATTGAGCAAAGTCCCGCTTTTATGCCCGCACGCAGGATGGACGACAAGCCCGCCAGTCTTATTTACTACCAGGATATCCTTGTCTTCATGGATTATGTTTAACGGAATATCTTCTTCCAATAATTTTCTGGTTTCTGAAACAAAATCAAACTCTATCTCATCGCTGTTTTTTAGCCGGTAGCTCGGCACTATATTCCTGCCGTTCACCTTAATATTGCCGCTTGAGATCAGTTTCTGGAAATACCCTCTTGAATATTCTTTATATTTAGTGCTTAAATAGAGGTCTATCCGTTCTTTTGTTTCAGTGGCAGGAATAGGGGTTCCACTATATATTATTTTTTCCATATTTTCTTCTAAGGACCGTTATGTAAACACCCGTCAATACCATGAGTATAGAAATAAGCTGGCTCGGCGATAAGTTAAACAAGAACCCGCCCCTGTCATCGCCGCGCAAGAACTCCACATGGAACCGCAAGATGCCATACAAAAAAAGATAGACCGCAAATATCTGTCCGCTTAAATGTTTGAACCTTAGCAGCCAGTTTAAGGTCAGGAATATGAGGAGGTTCCCCAAAGCTTCATAAACTTGAGTCGGATGAAGCGCTATATTTAAAGGCGCCAGGGCATTGAGGTTCGTGAAAGTGCAGGCCCAGGGGAGGTCTGTCGGAAGCCCGTAGCAGCACCCTGCAAAAAAACAACCGAGCCTTCCGAAAAAGTGTCCTATAGCTATCGCTGGTGCGGCGATATCGCTGAAACCCCACAAATTAAAATCTTTATGGTACCCGGCATAGGCCAAAATTACTATTATGCTTAAGAAAAATCCGCCGTAGAAAACAAGCCCGCCTTCCCACAGCTGGAATATCTGCAGGAAATTATTTGCGTAATACGACCAGTTAAGCATAACATATAAAAGCCTGCCGCCTATGAGCCCCGCTACTATTGTATATAAAACAATGTCAAGTATTTCGTCTTCATGCAGGCCGATAGTTTTGGCTTTGATCAAAATATATTGTAATGCCGCAAAAAAACCTATAGCTACTAAAAGCCCGTAAGTTCGTATCGTTATCGGCCCGATCTTCAATAATATTGGGAACATAATATTTAAATCCTGTATTCGAGACTACTATTAACAGTTCTATTCGTTAAGCAAAACCCTAAACACTAAATCCAAAACTCTAAATAAATTCTAATACTCAGAATTTAAAATTTAAAACAAAATCCAGTTGTTTTTTTGTTTTGGTTATTTGAGTTTTGAGTTTGTTTAGGGTTTAGAGTTTAGTATTTCGTGCTTTTTTATGTCTATTTCACTGCCCGTAAGTATACTCCAGAAAAGAAGCACACCGCCTATGGTTACGCATGAATCTGAAACATTAAATGCAGGCCAGTAATGGGATTTGATATGGAATTCAAGAAAATCTATTACGCTCCCATGAACCAGACGGTCTAGCAGGTTGCCTAGGGCACCGGACAATATAAGGATGAATGAAACTCTTTGGATCTTGCTGAAAGTATGTTCATACTTTTTAAAATAAACAACAAAAACTATGAAAAATATTATAGTTAAAACAGTAAATACTGTATTGGCGCCTTTGAACATCCCGAAGGCAATGCCTGTATTTGTATAGTAGCTCACCTGAAAAAATGAAGTAACAGGTACCGCCTGGCCTAGGAACAGGTTCTTACGCACTAGATACTTCGTTACCTGGTCAAAGAGGACTATTAATAAGATATAGTTTATATATTTTTTCAAGTTAGTGTCGCTTCGTTCCTAACTTTGATTACACAGATAAAATCTCAGATTATGACTTCCTTAGTGTTAATTAAATGAAATCCCTTTAGGGACATAGATTTTATGCTGTATAGGATTGAATTTCCAATACATCAAGGGAAATTCTAAACTGCCAATTTTGTTTCTTTCAAGACTTTTACACAACGGCCACAAACAACACCCTCATAGATATCGTCTTTTTTTGTATCGGGCGTAAATCTCCAACATCTTTCGCATTTTTGGTTCTTTGACTTTTCTGCGGTTATTTTCATCTCGCCAGGAGCTTTATCATCCGGTATTTCTATATCCCAGGTGCCCAGGACCTGGCAAAGAATTTCTTTATCTATACCTGTACCTAAACCTGCTATTTTTATATGCGCTTCGAGATTTGAGCCTATCTGCTTGTCCTTTCGCAAGTTTTCAAATTCGATCATCGCTTTTTCCCGGATGACCATAAGTTGTTCCCATTTTTTTACCCGTTCTTCACTCAATGGCTGAAAAACATTACCTTTAGTAAATTCTGAAAGGAAAACAGATTCTTCAAGCCCGGAATTAATTTTTCTAAGTTCCTGCCAGGCTTCTTCGGAAGTAAAAGAAAGGATCGGCGAAAGGAGGCGTATCAAAGATGAACATATCTCGTACAGCGCGGTTTGAGCGCTTCTGCGTGCCTGGCTATCTGTCCCGTCACAATACATCGTATCTTTTAATGTATCAAGGTAAAAACTGCTTAAAAATACCGAGCAAAAAACATTGAGATTAACCGCCGCAATATGAAATTCATAATTATCATAAGCCTTTGTAACGGCTTCGGCCGTATCATTAAGTTTATTTAAAGCATATTGGTCTATTTCCCTCAGTTTTTCATAAGGGACTTTATCTTTCATCGAAAAATCGCAGAGGTTGCCCAGGAGGAACTTTAAAGTATTTCTTATTTTCCTGTATGAATCGCTCAAGCCCTTTATTATTTCCTGGGATATCCTTATGTCTTCGCGGTAATCGCTGGCAGAAACCCATAAGCGAATTATGTCGGCTCCGTATTTCTGGAACAACTCCTGGGGCAGGATTACGTTGCCAACGGATTTTGACATCTTTTTACCTTCACCGTCAACAACAAAGCCGTGGGTAAGGACTGTCTTGTACGGTGCGCTCTGTTTTAAGGCTACAGCAGGTATTAATGAGGTTTGAAACCACCCGCGGTGCTGGTCTGAACCTTCAAGATACATGTCAGCAGGAAAGGAAAGCCCTTCAAAAACCCCGCTTGACAGCACTGCCTCGCTTGAAACTCCCGAATCAAACCAGACATCAAGGATATCTTCTTCTTTTTTAAACTCGGAACTTCCGCACTCGCATTTTACATCTATTCCGTCAAGGATTTCCTTAACCGTCTTTTCATACCAGGTATCGGAACCGTGTTTGGAAATAAGTTCAACTGCGCGGTTCATAATTTTTTCATCCAAAAGCGGTTTGTTGCATTTTGTACAGTAAATAACCGGTATAGGCACGCCCCACAAACGCTGGCGGGAGAGGCACCAGTCGGGCCGTGACTCTATCATCCCGTTTATCCGGTTCTGGCCGTAATCAGGTATCCATCTTACTTTTTTAATGGCTTCAAACATTCTGGCGCGGAGGTTTTTATATTCAACACTTAAGAACCATTGCTCGGTAGCGCGAAATATTATAGGCTTTTTGCATCTCCAGCAATGCGGGTAAGAGTGGGTTATTTTAGCTTCGAACAACAAAGCATTTTTATTCTTAAGAGTTTGGACGATAACATCATTAGCTTTAAAAACATGGTTTCCTTTAAACTCGCCAGCTTCATCTGTGAATAGACCCCTGTCATTTACCGGAGAAATTATCGGGAGCTTGTATTTGAGTCCTACCTGATAATCTTCCTGGCCGTGGCCCGGAGCTATATGAACTACGCCTGTTCCGTCTTCCAAAGTTACATAGTCTGCTAACACACCAACAGATTCTCTTTCAAGAAGAGGATTCTCACATATAATTTTTTCAAAATCGCTGCCCTGAAAATTTGCTATAGGTTTATATTTTCCTTCTTTATGAACTAAATTTTGCACTTCAGCTATTCTTTTTTCTGCTGCTATTACTTTACTTATATCACCATTTTTTCCTTCTATCTCTGCAAGAAAATATCTTGCATCTGGCTGAAAGGCCAAAGCAACGTTTGCAGGCAGAGTCCAAGGAGTAGTGGTCCAAATTAATACCGATGTATCATTATCAATCTTGCCTTTTAGCGTGTCCGGTATTACTTTTATTTTAAATTTAACATAGACGGAGTGGGATGTATGGTCTGCATACTCAACTTCGGCGTCAGCCAGGGCGGTCTCGCAGGTCGGGCACCAGTAAACCGGTTTTTTCTGCCTGTAAATGTAGCCTTCTTTAACCAGGTCCTTAAAGACTCTGACTATGACTCCTTCATATTTCGGGTCTAACGTGAGATACGGCTTGTACCAGTCTGCAAGTACTCCCAGGCGTTTAAACTCGCTGCGCTGGATATCAATGAATTTTTTTGCAAAATCCGCGGCGGATTTCCTGAAAGACAGCTTCTCAACCTTGTGTTTGTCTACTTTTAATTCTTTCATTAGAGCCTGTTCAATAGGAAGCCCGTGGCAGTCCCAGCCCGGAGTGTAAGGAGAATAAAAACCCTTCATGGATTTGTATTTTACTATTATATCTTTTAATATTTTGTTCAACGCCGTGCCAAGGTGTATATTGCCGTTTGCATAGGGGGGGCCGTCATGAAGAATGAACTTTTCATTGTTTTTATTTTTATCGTTTATCTTTTTATACAAGCCCTGTTCCTCCCATTTTTTTACCATAGCCGGCTCGCGCTGCGGCAGGTTGGCTTTCATGGGAAAATCGGTTTTGGGTAAATTAACGGTTTTTGAAAAATCCATAATATTTATAGTTTTGCCGGTTATCCGGGTATCCGGATTTCCGGCCATCGGGGGTCCGTGTTTATTTCAAGCCAAATGCTTTATTGATGACTTCAGCCAGGTCATGGAATGCGTCATCTTTCCTAAAATGGACAGGTTCGATGACCTCTCCTCGGATTTTGCTTTCCAGCATCATTTTTAAATGGTGTATAGGCCCCGCTATAGTATGTGAATAATATATGTTCGCAATAATCAGGACCAAGACGTTTATTACAAGCACCAGCGCCATCGGTTTCCACAGTAACTGAAAAAATGTGTAAACCTTTGCACGCTGAATGAACTGCCTCATGAACTCCGCCGAATTCACGTCTATGTGATTGGCCTTTGCCCATTCCACTATTTCGCTGTTTTCGGGCGGCCTGAGTAAAAAACCCTGCCGGACCTGAAATTTTTCCCAGATGCTTAAAACCGCAAATATGAGCAAAAAAGTAAAAAACATCAATATCAGGTTCTTTTTAATAAAAGCGTACTGAAATTTTTTGTCGACGATCAACAATTTTCTTTCTTTCATCTAACCCCCTCCCCGCCTCTGCGGCGGACTCGCCCTGGGCGGGCAAAATAAATATTTTGAAATTCTATCCGTCTAGGCTAATTTTTTTAGTTCATTTGCCTTAAAGACACCTTTTTCTGTTATGATAGCAGTGATATAATTTGCGGGAGTAACATCAAATGCGGGATGACGGGCAACTGCCCCCTTAGGAGCTATAGAAAGTTTATTAATATTCAAGACTTCTTTAGAAGGCCTTTCTTCAATATTTATTTTGCTCCCGTCTCTTGTCTTAAAGTCTATAGTTGAAAGCGGCGCCGCTATATAGAAAGGTATATCGTGATGCTTTGCTAGGACCGAAAGAGAATAGGTGCCTATTTTGTTTGCGGTATCTCCATTTTTTGCTATCCTGTCAGCTCCTACTATTACCGCATCAATATCCCCTTTTTTCATAAAATATCCTGCCATATTGTCTGTTATTAAAACATAGGGTATCTTTTCCTCTTTCAATTCCCAGGCCGTAAGCCGTGCTCCCTGAAGGTATGGCCTTGTTTCGTCCACAAAAACCAGTTTAACTTTGTTCTTCTTAAAAGCTGAGCGTATAACGCCAAGGGCTGTACCGTAACCCGCTGTAGCTAAGGCCCCTGCATTACAATGAGTGAGTATCCTCGAATTCCTTTTTATCAGCCTTGCGCCGTTGCGCCCAATATTTTTGTTTATGTTTATATCTTCCGTATATATTCTTAAAGCTTCTTCTTTGGACAGCTTTGCAAGGCCCGGACAGGAACCATTGAATTCTAAGACAAGTTTTTCCATCCTGTCAAGCGCCCAGAAAAGGTTAACAGCCGTAGGCCTGGTTTTGGCAAGTGTGTGTTTTGCTTTTACTAAAAATATCTTTGCTGATTTTAAAGAATTGAACTTTCTTTCGTTTGCCGCCAAAGCCATGCCGAACGCCGCTGCAACACCTATAGCAGGAGCGCCCCTTATCGCCATTTCTTTGATGGTTTTTGCAACAGCAAGATGGGTACGGCATTTAATATATCTGACTTTGTCCGGTAAGAGCCTCTGGTCAAGAATATATGTACTGCCATTTTTCCAATATAGTGTTTTGATCATAGGTTATCAGCTATAAGCCATAAGTTTTAAGCTATAAGAAAGGCATTTTTTTCTTACAACTTACAGCTTAAAGCTTATCACTGTCGTTTAAGGTATTGTTTCTAAAACCTCATCTAACTCTTCTTCTGTCCTTCCACAGATTTCAATTGTTTTTTCGCGGCCCCTTTCGCCTTTGCGTAAGAAAACATGGGAACGTTTTACATCAAAAAACTCTCCTAAAAAATAGCACAGCTCTTCATTTGCCTTGCCTTCTACTGCAGGAGCGGTTACCTTAACTCGCAGGATAGAACCTATTCTGCCGACCACTTCATTCCTGCTTGCATTTGGGATCACTCTTACTTTAATCATCATAACTGCATCCCTTTTTACACCCGCTAAAATCGCTGCCGTTGTTTATTTTTTAAGTTTTTGCGAATGCAAATATTGTTAATCTTTTCTTAATTCTTTGGCCTTTTTATCAGCTTGTTTTATAGCTTCTATTACCGTTTGCGTGAATTGTCTCTTTTCTAAGATATTGATCGCAGCCTCAGTGGTGCCTCCGGGAGAGGTTACATTTTTACGAAGCACGCTTGCGTCAAGAGAAAGACTTGTGAGCATTTTGCCTGCTCCAAGTACGGTCTGATGGACCAGTTTCTTTGCGATGTCGCTGCTAAGCCCCAGTTTAACCGCAGCTTTTTCCATGGCTTCGGACAGATAAAATACATAAGCTGGCCCGGAACCCGAAACAGCGGTTACAGCATCAAGTTTTTTTTCATTTAATTTTACTGCTATGCCGGCACTGGAAAAAAGTTTAACGGCAACATCTATATCGCCTCTATTTGCATATTTCCCACCTGCAACAGCTATGGCTCCTTTTCCTACAAGGGCAGGAGTGTTCGGCATGGCCCTTATTACCGGAACATTTTTATCAATAAAGCCTTCAATATATTTTGTGGTTATTCCTGCTGCTATAGATATCATAAGCTTGTCTTTATTTAGATATCTTCCGATTTCGCCGAGTAAAACACCTGCATCCTTGGGTTTTACGGCTATAAATATGATCTCTGAGGTTTTTACGGCTCTTATATTATTCTCTGTCTTAACACCGAATTGCTTTTTGATATACGTCAATCTTTTTTTATTTATGTCGCTTGCTGTAATATTTTTCGGTAAAACCAGCCCGCTTCCTACAAACCCGTTTATGAGAGCTTCCGCCATGTTGCCTGCACCGAGGAATGCTATCTTTTTGTTTATACGGTTTTGTGGCATTATTTTTTCTCTTTTTCAAAATTTATGGTTTACTTAAGCAATGCAAATATCAAATTGCAAAATGAAAAATTGAGGTATCCGCTAAAGATTCAATGGCGGATTATTTAAATAAGTCCGCTTAAGCGGACACATTAATTTTGCATTTTTCACTTTGCATTTTGAATTGCCCTTTCTCCGAATATCGCCGTTCCGATCCTTACCATATTTGAGCCTTCTTCTATGGCAGCCTCAAAATCGTGCGACATTCCCATGGATAAAATATTAAAACCGTCAAGCCCCTTATGGTTCTTAATGTTATCAAAAACTTCTTTTGCTTGTTTAAAATACGGCTTTGCATCATTTGGATCTTCAAAATACGGGGCCATAGCCATAAGCCCGCAAAGCTTAATATTGTTTAATTTTTCAATGTTTTTTAACACTAGACCTAAATTTTCTTTTGTGATGCCGAATTTAGTTGTTTCATCAGATACTTTAAGCTCAAACAGGCATTCTTGAACTTTGCCTGCCTTAAAAGCATGTTTATCTATTTCTTCAAGCAGGCCTAAACTATCTACGGACTGTATTAGATCAAAAAATTCTACTACCTTTTTTGCTTTATTGCTTTGTAAATGCCCTATAAAATGCTTTTTTATGTTAGCTGGAAGTTTATCTATCTTTAATAAAGCTTCCTGCAATTTACTTTCGCCTATATCTTTTATACCTGCCGTTATAGTCTCATTTATAAGCTCAATCGGAACTGTTTTGGTTACTGCAACAATAGTAATATCATTATGATTTTTGTTGGCTTTTTTACAAGAAACTGCTATCTTTTTTCTGACAAAATCGATATTCTGGTTAATCATAGATTTAACTTAGAGCACAATGTAGTATTATAGCATATTTTTTGACAAAAAAAAAGCTCCGTTTTGGTTTTAAATATAACTCAAACGGAGTTTTTTAACTACTAAACCAGCTAAAAATTGCTATATTTTTTAAAACTCTACATCTAAGCCGAACCTGAGAGGATCGCCGAGGACGGGAATCACTCAAGTTTTTGGTAGTTTTAGATGCTAACCAAGAGGAAGGGAGAAGGATTCTCCCTTAAATCAAACTTGGCCAAGTTTGAACTGGATTTATGCCTTTGCCTTATGAAGTTCTCTGTTGACTCTCTCAGCCAAAAATATCTTTATCAATGACTGATAGGGGACATGCCGCCTGTTGGCTATCATCTTAATACTGTTAAGCAGGGAATTCGGGAACCTCACCGGGACCGCCGTTGAAGAAGGCTTCAAGTTCGGGAAAATTACTCTCTTTGCCTGAGACATATCAATGTAGTCAGTAACATCGTGGGTATCCCAAAAATCCGCCTCTTCTTTCTCAGTCTTGAATTTTGGTAGTTCTTTTAATTTTTTCATGGTAGCTTAACCTCTCTTTTTTACTCATCTTCCTTGCCGAAATAACTCTGATTCTTTTGCCTCTTATGGTGAATATAACTGTCAGCAGCCTTTCATTGTTTGATGAACCGAACAAATAATACCTGTCCTCAACTAAAGAATGCCTAACATCTTTCCCAAGTATATGGTCATTTAAAAACACTTCTTCACACTCACTAATGATTACTTTGTGTTTTTGAAGAATTTTTTCTATATTAAATTTATCCCACTCAAAACCTTCAATGGATTCTAAAATGTTATTATTCATCTGTATAACTATATTATACACTCGAGAAATTATTTCGTCAAGTCCAAATTCTCATCAAAATTCTCATCAAAAATGCATAATGCCGGTTTAATGTTCTTTAAAGAAATGTTAGTTTGTCAAGCTCATTTGGTTTATTTCATTAGTTCCCAAATAGGGAACCATCCCCGTTTTCGTAAATAAAAAAGCAGTACTCAGAGCGAAATAATAAATTTTAACGGAGTCCCGCTAAATGCAGGGTTAGGAAATAAATTTATTTGTTGTAGCCTGAATACTGCTTTTTTAATAGAAAAAAAATGGGTCATCCCCTATTTGATTACATCATCCCGCCCATTCCGCCGCCCATTCCACCCATCCCGCCCATTCCACCCGGCATCATAGGTTCTTTCTTTTCCGGAACGTCCGTAATAAGCACTTCGGTTGTCAGCAATAAGCCTGCTATCGAAGCGGCATTCTGAAGCGCTGAACGTGTAACTTTTACAGGGTCAACAATACCGACTTTTACCATATCTTCTTCATACTTTAAGGTTTCAGCATTAAATCCATAGTTAGGATTCTTATTGTTCTTTTTTACATTTTCAACTATTATGGAACCTTCGACACCCGCATTATTTGCGATCTGCCTTATAGGCTCTTCAAGAGTCCTTCTGACTATATTGATGCCTGTCTGCACATCTATATCCGCATCTTTAGCAAGTTTTTCAAGAGCTGCCTGAGCGCGAAGAAGCGCTACTCCGCCGCCCGGGACTATACCTTCTTCAATACCTGCTCTTGTAGCGTGCATGGCGTCCTCAACTTTGTACTTCTTGGCTTTCATCTCAGTCTCTGTAGCTGCACCCACGTTAATGACCGCAACTCCACCGACAAGTTTTGCAAGCCTTTCCTGAAGTTTTTCCTTATCATAATCGGATTTTGTTTCCTCTATCTGTTTGCGGATCTGGGAAATACGCTTCTCTATCTCTTTTTTGTCCCCTGCTCCGGAAACAATTATCGTGTTCTCTTTGTCAAGGACTACTCTTTTTGCAGTGCCCAGCATTTCAAGCGTCGCTTTGTCTATCTTCATACCGGTCTCTTCGGAAATAACCGTACCGCCCGTTAAAGTCGCTATATCCTGGAGCATTTCTTTTCTCCTGTCTCCAAAACCCGGCGCTTTTGTAGCAGCTACCTTTAAGGTGCCTCTTAACCTGTTTACAACCAGAGTCGCCAAAGCTTCTCCGTCTATATCTTCGGCAATTAAAAGGAACGGCTTTCCTGTCTGGACTATTTTTTCAAGTAACGGCAATATATCCTGCATTGCAGATACTTTTTTATCGGTTATGATAATGTAAGGGTCTTCAAGCACGGCTTCCATTCTTTCTGCATCAGTCACGAAATAAGGAGACACGTAACCGCGGTCAAACTTCATGCCTTCCACCACTTCCTTTGTTGTTTCAGCTGATTTGCCTTCTTCTACTGTCACTACGCCGTCTTTGCCTACCTTGTCCATAACATCGGCTATCAGGTCGCCGATCTCTTTGTCATTTGCCGATATAGAAGCTATCTGCGCTATCTCTTCTTTGCCTTTTACCTGTTTGGCGATTTTTTTAATCTCGTCAACTACTATAGCAACCGCCTTGTCTATGCCTCTTTTGATATGTATCGCATTTGCACCTGCGGTAATGTTCCTTAAGCCTTCAGTGATTATCGCCTGAGCAAGGACACAGGCAGTAGTTGTCCCATCGCCTGCCACATCATTTGTCTTTGATGCAACTTCTTTTACAAGCTGGGCACCCATATTTTCATACGGGTCTTCCAGCTCGATCTCCTTTGCTATAGTAACACCGTCATTTGTAACTGTCGGCGAGCCGAATTTTTTATCAAGTACCACATAGCGGCCTTTAGGCCCGAGCGTTACTTTTACAGCGTTTGCTAATTTGTCTATACCTGTCTTAACTAGTTTGTGAGCGTCATCAGTATATGCTATTTGTTTAGCCATATTAATACACCTCCTGGTTTTATTACGCAGAAAACGATGAAAACCTCCGCAGGTTGCGCAAAAGATAAATTAAATTTATTAAAATATTTTAATTTTCTGCGCTTTTGCGGGTATTTTGCGCTTTTGCGTTTACATTATTGGATTATTCCGAGTATGTCGTCCTGGTTCATTATAAGATATTCCTGATCATCGATCTTCACTTCGGTTCCGGAATACTTGCCATAAAGGATCTTATCGCCAACCTTTACGTTCATCGGGATAAGCTTCCCCTCATCTGTCATTTTGCCTTTCCCGACAGCGATTACTTCACCTTCCTGCGGCTTTTCTTTTGCCGTGTCCGGTATGATAATACCGCTTTTTTTAACCTCCTTTGCTTCCTGAGGTTTTACAACTACTCTGTCTGCTAATGGTTGAAGTTTCATAAAAAATTCACCTCCTATAGTTTTTGGTTTTTGGCATTCTTTGCCTAAATAAAATTAGCACTCGCCAATTGCAAGTGCTAATTATACATAAACCGATATAATTTGTCAATAGCCTGTACAAATATTTTATTGACTTTTAACCGGCCTCTTTTTTAAGAAGGTAACTTATTTAGAATTTGATCCCAAGACCTAAAGTATAGTTAATATCTCCGTTAACCAGTGCACCGCCAAGCTGTATATAGGTTAAAGGAATAAGGCTTAAATTTACCCCTGCTTCCACTCTCATGCTTGAAGCTTTGCCTTTCAAATCGATTATCGTTGCATCAGGAGTTACCTCAGTATTGTCAATCCCGATGCCTGCATAAGGAACAACTATGGGCAGGTCAATTGAGGCTATACAGGAAACGCTCAAGGTGGTGGCTTTTAGTTTGTTGAGCCCTGAATTTACATTAAGTGTATTATATACAGCCTGTGCTGAAAGCGAAGGAACTCCCGGTATGCTCTTTTTTATGATCCCATACCTTAAACCAACTCCTGCCAGGGAAGAATCCGAATAAGAAGTAAATCTTGCTATCAGGTCAAGGTTAGCAGGGAGACCTATCTCCGCCTGCAAAATCGGTAAAGCTACGCTGTCTAAACTTGATTTTATTATTGTATCTTCATCCTTGACCTTTACAACTGGTATACGCAGGCCTACATCAAAACCGGGAAGCCCAAGAGACTTACCCTGGTGGTATGTCCCGCCTCCCATTAATGCCCCTAAATCTTTAGCAAAGTTATCAAGCATACCCTGGGCAATTGTGGTAGCCTGGCCCGTTATCAAGCTCTGAAAATTATCGAATGGGTTAGCGGCGTAAGCAAAATTAGCTCCCATAATCATGACCAGTGCAAAAACCCCTACTTTCTTCATTATAGACCTCCTTTAATTGTGCCCTTATTTGTGATCTGGGCTTAATCCTAGTGAATATTTAATGTTTGTTTCTTTAAAAACTCCGGGACCAGGATTCGGCTACAAGTCGTTTCGCTCCGCTCAACGCTCGCAGCCCGCCCCTCGCTCGCCTTCGGCTCCCTGCGGTCTTCGAATCCTTAAGCAAGCCAAACTCTTGGCTTGCTTTCCCAAAAAAACTCCGGGACCAGGATTCGAACCTAGACAAAAGGATCCAAATTCCTTTGTGCTGCCATTACACCATCCCGGAATAAAGAACATTTGTTAAATTTACAGCAGAATTATTGAGGCTTTACTTCATTTGTATGTTGACCCGGGTCAGGGTTACTCTTTAATTTTTCTTCATAAAACTCTAAAACTTTTTTCTCCAAATCATGGCGGAAATCATTGGTAATAGGGTGTGCGATGTCTTTAAAAGTACCGTCGTTCATCTTTCTTGACGGCATACATACCATCAGGCCCTTTTCGCCTTTAACGATGCGGAGATTGTGCACTACAAAAACATCGTCAAACGTTACAGCAGCGTAAGCCTTCAGCTTCTGTTCATCTTTCAGGAAAATCCGTACCTCTGTGATCTTCATTACCCCTCCATCTTAGTAGAGAGCATTTAAAGGAACACTTCATCTCTCTTTACACAGGGAAAGGGAAATCCTAATTAACCGACTTTGCCAAGAAAATATCCCAAGGATGCATTTTCAAAGCCGACCTGATTTTTCCCCCTTCTTTTTTCGATGCCACCAAAGCAAAAACAGTTGACCCGGAACCGGACATAAGATTCATAAGCCCCATTTTATTCAATGTTTTTTTAATATCCGCAATTTCCGGCCTGTTTTTGAGCACGGGTCCTTCAAGACGATTAAACAAAAAATGCCCCCAAGCTTTTGAGGAAGAGCCGCTGGCTAACAACTGCCTAATTCTATTAATTTTTTGTTTATTTGTCAATGGAAACTTCAAGTTTTGATATGCCCAGGCTGTAGGAACCTGAACCCTTGGATAAATAACGACAAACCAGGCAGGTTTGACGCCTGTTATCTTTTTGAGCTTTTCTCCGATCCCTGAAGCGTAATAACTCCCTTTAGAAAGGAAAAAAGGCACATCAGCTCCTAATTTAACAGCTATTTTTGACAGTGCCTTTCTTGGCAGCTTTTTTTTCCAGAGAATCTGCAAACCCTTGAGCACAGCTGCGGCATCGCTTGATCCGCCCCCGAGCCCTGCACCTATGGGAATATGTTTTTCTATGTATAGGTGTGCGCCTTTACCGGTCTTTAGCTTTTCCCTTAAAGCAAACGCTGCCTTTAAAACCAGATTATTCATATCCTTTGGGATAGCGTTTGAGTTGCTGTCTAAAGAGAGGGTTGACTTCCTGGGAAGGATCGTTATTTTATCATACAAACTGATGGTCTGAAAAATAGTCTGGATATTATGATACCCGTTCTTTTTCCGGTTTATAACTTCCAAGAACAAATTCAGCTTTGCAGGCGCAAGCAGTTGCATTAAAAACTCCAACCTTATAATGACAAAATCCCTATATTATAAAATCTCAACAAAATAAATTCAAAATCCCAGATATTTTTTGTCATTTGTCATTGTTTTGTTTGTCATTTTACTGCTTGTTTTCCCCTTGTTTTATTATCTCTTTTTCAAAAGGGGTGAATACACCGTCCTCTATTGAATTGTTTATGTCAAAATCCTTTATTTTTATCTGCGCGGATATATTTTTATCCGGCAGATAGATATTTATATCTAAAGGCAGGTATAGGCCTTCATATTGGACCTGTTTTCTAAAAGCTATTTCCATTTTATTGCTTTCTTTGTATTCCTTTATGGCACCGGTCCTGGAATCGATCACCAGGGCCATGGCGTCCAGTCTATACGTATACAGGTTACGTTTGACAGAAACGGCCGTCCTGTCAGAATCGAACTTTGCAAGAATTTCCGTATTAAAATAAGCTTTAACCCTGTCCAGGCAATCAAGGTTAAAGACAGAGTCATTTTCCTGGAGGTCTTTGGGATAGATCTTTAGGCCTTTATTCTGGACAATTACCACATGAGGCATTAAAAAATTCCCGAGTATGTCAACTCTCCATCTGGCAGGGCGCTTATACTGGAATGTCCCGAAAGAATAGAAATTTACGCCGGAATTCCTGCCTGTTATGGAGAAATTAGATCTCAGTGAACTTACCTGAAGTAAATTTCCTATGGCCCGTTTGAGCAATTTTCTCTGAACGGTCTTCGGTAAAACAAATTTTTCCAATGCCTTTATTTTTTTTAACACATTTTTATTTTTTTGGTCCAAACTTGAGGACTTCTGATAAGCATCCCAGGCATCTGCTGTTTTGTTTAATTTCATGCTCACATCGCCTACATGTTCAAAGACAACAGGGTCATTGATCTTTTCGGAGGCATCTATCAAATACTTTTCCGCTTTCTCAAATTCCCCTTTATTAAAATACAGCCAGCCCAAAGAGTCTATATAGGCACCGTTATCAGGGCCAAGAGCAAGCGCTCTTTTTATAAGGCTTTCTGCCTCGGTCAGGTTGATCCCGCGGTCTATATAAGAATACGCGAGGTAATTAAGGGCTGTGGAATTTTTCGGGTCCAGCTCAATTGATTTTTTAAGCATAAGCTCAGCTTTATCAAATTTTTTCCAGGTGTCATACAAAACGCCGAAATGGAAATAGATTTCATCAAAATCAGGTTTTAACTCCAGGGCTTTAATAAGCATTTTTTCTGCATCTTTATAATTATCCATGTCAAAATAGGCAAGCCCCAGCAAATAATATGAATTTGCGTTGTTGGGTTCAAGTTTAGCGACTTTTTTTAAGCATTTTAAGGACTCTTTCATATTTTTAGAAGCAGAATAATAAAAGCTAAGGCGCGTAAGGATAGCAGCATTTTCTTCTTTTTCGCGTATGGCTTCAAAATATTTTATGGCTTCTTTCCAGTCTTTTTTATGTTCAGCCATTATCCCGAGCCAGAAATTAATATTAGTATCCTGCGGCTTGATTTTTAAGGCTTCCAGAAAAACGCCTTGAGCTTCCTCATACATCTTTAAACGATAATACAGCCCGCCAAGATAGAGAAGGACATTGACATTATCCGGCGCTAATTCCAAATATTTTTTAAATTCGTTTATAGCCTCAGTGAAATTTTCCTGTTTTTCATAGATATTCGCTAAAGCCAGGTACATTTCAGCTCCGTTCGGTTGCAGTGAAATTGCCTTTTTAAAGGATTCTACAGCGTCGTCCAACTGCCCCAGTTTTTCCTGTGCTGTGCCGAGCTGAAAGTAAGCCGGCGCTGAATCTGGCTTTTTTTCTATAAATTTTTTCCAGTAGTAAATAGCCTGGGGCAGGTTCCTGTCGGAATAATAAGCTGCGAGGTAAAGCAGGGCCGTTTCAGTGTCAGGTTCGATTTCCAGTATGCTCTCCCACAACTCCCTGGCCTTGTTGGGATTTCCGGAAACAAGATAAAAATTGCCCAAAAAAAGCTTGGTGTCAATATCCTTTCCGGATAATTCTTCAAGTTTTTGAGCAGCATAAAAAGATTGCGGTATCCTGCCGACCTGCCAGTAAAGGCTTGTCAACTGCCGGTAAACATCTATAGCTTTATCATCAATTTTTAATACATGTTCATATTCTTTGATCGCGCGGTCAAAATCCCCTGAACGGCTGGCGATAAGGCCGTTCAGATAGGATTGATAGGCTTCTTTGGAAACAGCCTGTAAATTAATCGGAACAACCAAGCTATAGATAAGCAGTAATGATATAATTTTTTTCATTTAATTCCCTTATTTTGAATGTTAGTTATTACCTTGAATTAAAATCCTAAACCCTAAATTTAAAACTCTAAATAAATTCAAATGCTCAAAACTTAAAAATTTAAACAAAAAATTCAATTGTTTTTTATTTTTGGTTATTTGAGTTTGTTTAGTGTTTAGAGTTTAGTTCTGGGCTTATAAGTTTTTTTCCATCAGTATCGCGCCTTCATTCCTGTAATATTTTTCTCTAAAACCTACTGCCTTAAATCCCGCTGATTTATAAAGTTTCTGAGCTACTGTATTGCTTTCGCGGACTTCAAGCAATGCTTTCCTTGCGCCCTTAATACACATATCTTCCACTAAAAACTCCAGGGCCTTGCTGCCAAGCCCTTTATTCCTGTAATCAGGATGTACGGCAATGTTCGTTATATGAGCTTCATCAAGTATGAGCCAGCCTGCGGCATAGCCTGCGATCTTATTTTCAAACTTTAAAACAAAAAATCTGGACAGAGGAAGAGATAATTCACGTTCAAACATCTCTCTTGTCCAGGGCTCAGGAAAAGAAACTTTCTCAATCTCCAGGATTTCGCTTATATATTCCCTTTTCAGAGGCAAAAATTCCAAATTCAAAGCACCGTTCATTTTGGGAAGTTATTTTATCAAAATAAGCAAATACTTTCAAGAATCAGGGGGGAGGGATTCAGGCTATGCTGCGGACTTTAGGGCTTCTACTGAAGCTATCCTTGTAGCCTCGGTTGCCTCTTTAATTGTTTCCTCTAAAATACCCTTTATTTTAAAGTTATATGAAATTCCAAGGACCCTCCAGGTAGCTGCGATAACAGCAGGCTCCATCAGCGCTATGGCTTTTGGATCCCTCTGAGCAAGGTTTTCTATGATTGTATAATCAGGTGAGTTCAAGGCCGGGTTTATACTGTCAATTCTTTCCTCGACTAAAAGGCCCAAAGCTTTCCACTTTCCGCTTCCTCTTAGCTGTAACCTTGCGTCCAAAACATTATACAAAACAGGCAGAATATTAATTTCCAGCTGCTGCAGGTTCTCTCGGGAATACCCTGCAAGGGTCTTATCAGTAAAATCAATCACTCCCTGCATGAACTCTCTGTCTTCCTTGACAGCGGAACAATTCAACAGGGCTTCAACCAGCCTTAAAGACTCTTCCTTGGTAACAGCCTGTTTTGTACTTTCAGTCCTGAAATATTCTTTTGCATTTTCATAATCTCTTATGGCAAGGAAATAATCAAGACCCCTGTTCTTTTCCGGAGTAAACAATATCATCATAAAAAATGCATACCTGGCATTATCGCTTGAAAACTCCAGGTTATCTAATTTATATTTAACCTCTGTCATTTTGTGCAGCACGCCAAGGATATATTTAATGCCTTGGGACCTTATATTGTCTGCCTGCACCTGGTCTTTACCCTTGAGTGCATTATATTTCCTTGAATAACTCTGCATTTCCATCAAAACCCCGTAAAAAGCCTTATTTTTCAACTTACCACCGGTATCCTTCATACCTTTAAATTCATCGCAGTCATCCAAAACTTTTGAGACTTTATAAATATCGCCTGATTGAAGCGCCCCGGCCAGCAAACCAAGAGTCGTTTCGCTGAAAGCCTGCGTATCAAAACCTCTGGCAAAGTTCAAACCGGATTTATATGCTTCTTCAAGTATAGTTTTCTGGTCCTTGGGTTTAAACGGTTTAGACATGTTGTCTATCATATTATTTATTTCATCTATCATTCTTTCATCCTCTTTATTCAACGAGTTAATTTCCTCTATGCTTGTTAAATCATAAGGTAAAACAACCCAGACCGCTCCTGAATGGAAAGCTTTTCCTAAAAATTCCTTTAGCCCGTCTTTGCTGTTTATCCCTTTAAACTCAAGTTTCCAGGAAATATTTTCATCGGATATAACATTGCCCGCAGTTTTCGGGGTAAATTCCCTTTCAACAACAAAGTTATATTTTTTCTGCAAATCCTGCTGGCTGTACTGCGATTTCTCGCTAAGTGTAAGAGATACAATAAACTCCGGGTTCTTCCTTTTCAAGTCTCTTAGGAAAGCAAATTCCTCTTGTGACAAATCCCGTTCCAGAGCAAGATGCATGCCTCTATAACCGTGCTTCTGCAAATCGGCGGCTAATTTTTTTATATCTTTTATATCTCTGTTAACATCTATATTGCAGGCAAGAATGATATTTTTTAATATTTTCTTATCTTTTATTTTTTCAACGCTGACATATTTGCCGTTTACCCTAAACAGGGCGTTATTCTCTTTAAGGAGGTTTTCAATATCTGTGACGCTGTTCTCATCGTAAAATTTTTGGTCAAATTCCAGGATAATGTCCGAGCCTTTTCTAAAGCCGGCAGTTACGGCCCTTTTCCTCATCAACTGAGCGAAGTCTATCATGCGTTCGATAAATGACGCCTTTTGTGTTTCAACCCAGTCAATGGCATCAGAGGCATTAACTAGATCCCAATAATTTACCTTCCCGTCATTTACCACAATACTGCCAGAAACAGCGCCTGCCACATCTTGAGAGACTTCCTGTTCAACTTTTTGTTTTTCGTCTTCTAGAACCACATTAAACTTTGTATCTGTAAATAAAACTTCTGTTTCCTGGCGGGTATTATTTTCAAACGAGATACTGTTGCCGTTTATAATGAATTTATTTTTAACGTTGCCCTGCACCATAAAAGCCATTATCCTTGAATTACCCGAGATCATGTCCGGTTTAAGCGTATTGCCGATAAAAAACTCGCCAGGAAGCCCGAATGATTTTAAGCTGTCCACCAGCCGGCTGTTTCCGTTTATATTCCTGAGGAACTGCGCAAGGAATTTAGTTAATAATAAGTCGTACACAGCAGGCTCTATCTCAGCCAGAGCCCCGGCTGGTTTTTCCACATAGAGCATCAAAGCAGAACCTTTTTGAGTCCTCAACACTTTTGCCCAAACATTCAAAGATTGGGGCGAATCACTTAAATTATAAGTTATAAAAGGTATCCCGTTTCCTGTCAGCTTATCCAATCTTTGTTTTTCTGCTTCCTCCTGTGTTATATAAGTAAATCCGATTTCGTTTATACCGTACTCTGCTTTATCCAGCAGTTCTTTTTCAACAACACCGCTATTCTCTCCAACACCAATAGGCCTGTATTCTGTTGCAGATTTTATTTTAAACTCTTTTTTAAGGAAGGATTCTCTCCCGAAAAGGTTAACAACAAAACCCTTTATCGTCCCGCGATATTTAACTGCATTAATCGTATGCTTTATACTCCCCTTAAATGCAGCAGCTATAGCCTGTATAAAAGCTTCTACTATTATTTCTCCTGCTGTCTTTAAAGAAAGCTCTCCTTCGGACAGGGTTGCGGATAATTCAAGGTAGGTTTTCTTATTTTCTCTTGCATCCAAGAACTTCTCAATTACATACCCCGAACCTTCGGATTGTAAGTCATCGCTGTTTCCTTTACATGCAACTAATATTTTTTTGTCTGGAGGTATTGAGGCTTTGCCAAGGAATACCGATACTGTTTTTTCTTCTTTCTGCTCCCAGAGGAATGTATCAACTCCTGAATCTCCCATGCACAAAACAACTCCATCTCCTTTAATGCCCCCTAAATAATCAGTTGACTCGTCCGCTTTACTAAATAGACTTACATTAAAAAAGTTACTCCCGTTTAACAGGTACAATCTGTTTTGTCCGTCTTTTTCTATTGACCCATAATTTTCTTTCAATATATTTAACGCTATCTCCCGCGCTTTTCCAAAATCTATTCCGCTGACTTCCACTTCGTCTACCTCGATTTCTGAATCGAAAATATTGAATAAAACATCGCCATACGGTTTAACTGCCTCTGTAAAGATACTGCGAACTTCGATAATATTGCCTGCCTCTTTAAGCCTTTTGATTGCTCCGTCTAAACTGATACCTTTTGTTTCGGATAAAACTTCCAGGTACCCTATCGCAAGGGCCCTGCCTATTTCTCTTTGTGCCCGTGGAGAAAACTGCTTTTGGTCATCATAAACATAGTTATAATTACCAGAATTATCAAAAGTTACCTTTTCTAAACCCGAAAATGCCCTTATTTGTAAATTTGAAAGCTTGCTTGTTGTACCTCTTTTTCCCATCTCATTTTTTAGGTCTTCTAATATACGCAGTTCAATTGCATTCATATCATAGCTTTTAATTTCAATATTAACATCATCTGCCCCAGCGCTTTTAAATAATGTAGTTTTTTGGTCTTTTTTAAACATACTCCCGGTTAGCAATAGAACCGGTATATCAGCTTCCAGAGCCCTTATTATCTGTTCTTTAGCTTTTTCATTAAGCGGAGAATATCCAGTCTCTGATAATGTCCTGTCGATATCAAAGACCATGGCTTTTATTTTTACCGGTTCATTGATGTTTAAACCTTTTATATACCTGAATATATTATTGCCTCCCCGGCTGACTTTCTTAGCCATATTCCGGGCACTGACAAAATCGATGTTTGGCTGTGTCTCTATGCCTTCTAAAAGAGCGGCCAATGTTTTCTCAAGGCCTTCGATCTGGTTGGCTTCTATAAATTTCTTTATATCTTCTGCAGTTCCTGTTTCCTGCACCAAAAGCGTTTGCTTTAACAGAGCTGTAATGCCTTTGTGCAATTTATTAATATCTGCCTCATCTTTCAGATTAAGGTCAAAGCGGCCGTTATTCGGGATAAGGATCCCGGCTTCTTCCAGGGTTTTAAATATAATATTATATCCTTTTTTATAGTCCTCTTCTTTTTCCCTTGCAAAGACATGGGCCATTAAGGCAATAAAAGTAATATACCCTTCCTTTGCCTTTTCTATGTCAATCTCTTTGTTCTTATACTGCTCTCCTATCTGGTATAAAGAGAAAAGCTCTCCAACAAGTTCATAGATGATGTTATAATCCTCTCTGAGCAGGTCAGTCCTTGATTCCAGCGGGTCTAGAAGAATGTGCCCTATTTCATGAAAAGTAGTCAACTCTGTAAGTGCTTCAAAACTAGTCTTAAAACCCTTTGAATTGTTTAATATGCGGGTTTTTATTTGACCTAGAGTTTCCCCGATTTTTATTTTTAGCATGTTGACGAATATCATGCCGGTATCTTCTTTTAAATCCAGGATACCCGGATTTCTCACGCCTAAAGCAGGCATTTTACCATAATCTACGGAGAAAAATGTATCATAAAACAGTATTTTCTGTTTTTGGCCAACCAGCCTGCTTTCTTTTTTACTTTTTCTATACTCCGCAAGCATTTGTGAAAAAACAGCATCATCCTTTGCCAGGTTATCTAAAGAAGCATTGAACTTTTCGATATTTTCATTTATTTTTTGTTCTTTTTTGATTAGTTTTTTATTTTTTATATGTATACTCATCTCAAAAAAGCATTTACGTTTTAACATTTCATCCGGATAGTCATCACCCGGTCCCAGTAAAAATGTAAAAGGCAGGCTTGTGGTCTTTAGCCAGGCACGGCTGGCTTCCTTAAAGGCATCATCTATTTTATCTGTTTCTGTTTCGCTGAGCGCTGCAATGAGTTTCTGTATGTAAATCTTCATCCCTTTGTTTAACCCTTCTACTTCAGCTGCCGTTTTAAGGCAAGAACAGAGTTCCCGCACTTCCTTTTCATATTCCAGGGAGAACGGCCTTGTTTCAAGTTTTTCCCATTTGCCCGTAACCTTATCCCGTTCTCCTTTTATCACAGTATAAGGGCTTTCAAATTTCGCCCTTTCCTCAACAGAGAGATGACTTACGTATTCCCTGAACTCTTCACGCGTTAAATCCGGAGGCATCAGCCCTTTTTGCGGCAGGTGCCTTGTGCCTTCGGGCGCCTGTAAAGAAAGAATTTTCTCGACGATAGGTGGCGCACCCATTAAACGCTCCATACATTTTTTATCAGCTTTGCCTAAGCCGGAAAGGTCTTTGTTTTTAAAGATAACCGGTAATGTAGTTCTGCCTGTTTTATTTTCAGAACTTTCGTTTTCTTTTATAGATTTTGTCCTAAAAAATACCTGCATAAAAGCATACAGTTTTGGAATATGGCGCGAAACTATTATAAAAAACCAGCTTACCCTGGCACATTGGCCTGCATACACATCGGTAATTATGCTGTCAACACCTGCTGCCTTAAGTGTTGCAATGCCTATATGTTTCGGATTAGGGGATTTTGCGCCAAAGATTAGACTATTCATTTTTAATTTCAAAAACATTGAAGCACATTTATTGCAGGGAGTCATACTCCCGCATAAGATTATATTATCAAAGATATGCTTGCCGGTTATTTTTTCTATAATGCCGGCTATTTCTAAAAATGAATCACTTGTTTCATCAAATAAGGCTACTAAGGCATCTTCGCTTTCGAATTTACCTGACTTAATTATAATTGATTTTAACTTTTTATAAATTTCATCCTTTTTTGAATCATTGAGCGGATCATTGAACTCTTTAGAGAGAGCTTCAATACGCTTGCCATTTTTATCTACATTTTTATCTACATGCTCATCGTTTTCATCTGCACTTATCAATTTTTCAGTATCTACGCCTATCAACCTTGCAATCAAATCTATGATCGCGAATTCTTCGGCATGCAGTTGATGGCCTTCCCTGTTATAGCCTTCACCGAGTTTAACCCCGTTTGAATCAAGTATAGCCGCACCTATATGAGCGGCAAATGGACTTCTTTCTTTTCTGGATAATTTTGCCTGTTCTATCGCCAAAAACATGCCGCAGCTGAACGAATTACATTTACTTTCCAAAGAAACGCCTGATTTGGAAAGTTTTTCAATGCGCAAAATCAAATCTAAAACACTTTGCCTGCCGGCTTTGTTTTCCGGGCCTGTAATATACTGTTCGAAAAGAATATCCGAGGCGTTTAGTTCTTGAGCAAAATCTCCAAAAGACTTTAAGAATCCCTGGGAACCCTGTTCCTGGCCCGGAAAATGCTCAGTTAAATAGGCTAAGATGCGCCTTGCAGTCGCCAGTTGATACTTGGCAGCAAGTAGTTTAGAAACAAAAACTATCCTCTTATCTTTCCAGACAGGGTCATCTGCAGGAACCACCCGTTCAAGGCCTAAGAAGCTTTGGCAGCGCTCGTCAAGAGGCAGATTTTCATTTAAAAGTATATCTAGATACTGGTCTTTTGATCCGGCTTTTTCTACTTTTTCATTTTGCCAGGAAACTATGTCCGGGCCCATGCCGACAACCATTTCATGATGTTCGCCATAAGGATAGGTATAGCTATCTAATAATATTCCATTATTACTTAGCTCCTTACTCATTGCTTCTGTTCTTTTCGGCAGTACAATAATATCTTCAATGGAATTTAACAACAGTACTCTTTTTCCGGAACTTTCAGCCGTTGCCTTAACATTCCCCTTAATGTACGGTACGTTTACGGCAAACGCAGAATCAAATAATTTGGGCGACGTAAACAGGCAATAAAGCGCCATAAGAGCGCCCTGGGAATTACCGCCTATAACAACCTTATTGATATTGAAAGATTTTTTTACCCGGGAAACTATCTCAAAGATAGGTTCGCTTGCTTTTTGTTTCGCTTTATCCTCAGGGTCTTTAAGGATAAGGGGTTTCCCAAACCAGGAAAAAGTGCCGTTTTCTTCCTGAACCGGGCCTATGGGAACCACAAGGATAGAGGACGGAGACTCAAGTTTTTCAGCGGAGCTTAATGTTTCTATAAGCGGATGCGCATAGCCGTGCAGGAACATCGTCATTGTATAAGCTTTATGGGGAGAATAACCCTTGGGCAGAACCACATAAAAAGCTTTTGCCAAAGATACCGCACCGGAAACCTCTTTAATGTCCCTGTATTTTTTAGCTTTTTCATCCCAAACATAAAGCCTGGTTCTGCCCTCTTCTTGCACTATTTTGCCAGTCAGCTCATCCGGAATTAGCTTTTTCAAGGCTTGATTTCTGGCAAGCTCAGCATTGCCAAAAACAATATTTTTTATATCTTGCCAGTCTTCTTTGGAACCTAAAGTTCCTGCCGTTAGGAAATAATAGGAGATTATGAGGCTAAGGACTGCCAGGAGGTCTATGCCTGTAAGCCCCTGGACAATGACCGGAATGAAAACAGAAAGCAGTACATCGAACACCGGGCCAACAACAAAGAAAATAAGTGCTTTCAGGGAATTTTTGGGGGCTTCTTTAAGCTCAACTTTACCTTTAAGAGATCTTGAGTCTATGTCAGGGATTTTTGCGTGCAGACCCATCATGCTTGCAGCAAGGTAATGCCTGAACTCATGGAAATGAATGATCCCTATAAGAACCAGCGTGCGAATCGATTCTAACGGCTTTGCCCAGCTCATTATATAATCATATTTCCCTAGATCCATATGCCCAGCACCAGGTATTCCAAGTGTCCGGGTACGAGCTTTTTTAACATTTTGAAGATGAATAAGGCCTAACTTTATAACGTTCCACAACTGTGCAGCGCAGGAGACAGCCTGGGAGCCCTTAGTCCCATAAGGAACAGGCTTATATTCTCCGTTTTCAATTTCCCAGGTAAAGAGTTCCTGGCTTTGAAACTTGTCGCAATTTGAGATGTCAGCATCTAATCTTGACAGGAACGACTTAATTATGGCAATATTTTTATCGCTTTCACTTATTCCGGACTGGGATGCATCTTCTATATACTTTGTAAGCACTATTTGGAGCATAGTCAAATGATATCCCCATATCGTTGCTCCATGGTAAGCATTTTTGTCCAGCATCTGCCATATTGAAGGAAGCCGAGGCCTGTGATAGGCGGGTATGTCCAGGGGTTCCCACTTTTCATAATTGTCATTTGCAAGCATAGAGTTTGTAACCACAAAACCAATGCCTTTCATATAAAGGCCGCCTAATTCGTAAGGTACAAAAAAAGGCTGAAGCAGCTTAACCACTTCTTCAGGAGAAAGCTTTTCATTTTGTAGTTTAAATATGACATCGCTGTTGACAGCAGGTATGTTTGTCCCGTTTTTGTCCTTGCTAAGGGCAAAATATGAGAAAGATTTCCCGTATTCATCCGGCAAAGCTTTATTTTCGTACACAAAATCTTTTAATGTAACACCGGCCCCTATTTTTCTTGAAAGAAGTTTTTTTGCCTCATTTGGATTTTCGACTTTTAGCCAGTCATAGTAAACTCTTAACCTGCTGCGCCATTCCTCGATAGATAAGTTCACCCTATAACTTTCGCCTGCCTTTTGCCAGGAAAGAGCTAAGGCTTCCTGCTCTTTTGCCTTTTGGTTTTCGTTTTGCCTGATGTAGTTGTAAAGATAAGGGTACCTGATTTGATTCGATTTATATTCCATTTTTTCTTCGATTGCACCTTTAAGCCCTGAAGCCAACAATTCGCCGTAAAGCAAAACATTTATATACGCCCACATAGCATTTACATCGCCAGGGTAAATACCTCTTCCAAGGCCGTTTTCCATATCTCTCCAGTTTGCCTTGGGGCCAAGGTTAACTGATGCGATGAGACTTTTAAACTCGCTGTCATTTGCATAACGCTGGATATTTGCTATATTGAACTCAAGGTTTCTCAGCAATAAGTCAAGGACCTGCACATCAGGATTTTTGTATTTATTAAGGAAACGCTCTGCTGCACCGGCACCGTACTGTTTTAGGTAGTCCATAAAAACAGGAAGAAGCATAAGGTTTTCATCAGCCATCTTATAATCGTTCCGATGCGGGTCATCAGCCGCAAACCTTACATCTTCCTCGTGAGATACCTCTCCTTTATCACTTTCTCTTATTAATATGGATTCAATGGCATTTTCTACGACATCCCGATTTAAAATCGGCATCAGCATCCTTAAGGTTATTGCCGTATCCCTGCCGAAATAAGTCAAGAACCGCCAACTGCCTGCAAGCCAGACATCTTTGTATATCAAAAACCGTGCAGTTTTTATAAGGTTTTGCTGGACTTCAAACTCTTTTTCTTCTTCCGGCGAAGCCTGGCCTGCTTCAACGGAGGATTTTAGCTTGTAAAAGGCTTCGAGAAATTCGGGGATAAATAGTTCTTCCAATTTATAAGGTTCAAGAGGAGTGTCATTTGTAGTAAATTCTATTTTTACATCAAAACTCCGATCCGCTTTTATTTTGAGAGCTTTTTTGTTTACTATATGCTGAGTTTCTCTTTCCATCAGTATCACATTATTATCTATAATTTCTACTTTCACACCGGCAGGAAAAGTGATTTTTACTTTTTGATTCCCATTGCTTGATATAAATATTATAACCGTGCTCCCATCGTTTTCATGTGAAACTCCTAGTTCTGCAAATACATCTGTTCCGCGTTCAAGCATTCTGCGGTAAAACTCCCAGTTACGGGACAGGATGGATTCGTCCGTCAGGTCCCGTATGTCCCTGGTATTTCCCAAAAGCATCGGGTTTAAAGTACAGTCGATATTACCTGCACCTGCAATTTTTAACTCAAACCTCGCCCCTCTCTGCCCAGACTCATCATACACTACAGACTCAGGTTTATCGGAATACGTTATATCAACTTCTCCTTTCATTTCTACCCTCATACCGCTATTGCCGGAAGGTGTGTTGTTCCTTATAACTTTCAAGCCTTCTTTTTTCTCTATAAACAAATGAGCAAATATCTTTTTATCTATATCTGAATATATATAATTATCTATGTTTCCCTGTGGGACACTCATTTCAATAATACCCGGTTCTTCTTGTGCAAAAGACAATACTTTGCGTATTCTTTCAAGGATTTCTCCGACAGAAATACCGGGCCTGGCCTTTACGGTTACTTGGCCCTGCTCAGGAGACCATTCAGCCTGATAGCTTTCAATATATGCGGTAATTGCAGCGTTTGCGTCATTTATATTACGCCTGCTTGCCCTTTCCCAAGTAATAACGGACTTTATAACCTTGCCAAGCGGCATTTCTAAACTGTCATTGTCAACTATATTAAAAGGTTGATCGCCGAAGTCTTGAGTGTAATTTTCAAGATCAGGAACTTTTTGTATTTGTTCTATTTCTTCAATAGGTATTACTAAAACATCTTCTGCGCCTATTTTTTCCAGCCATTCATTAACCTCCGTAATCTTTTCTTTTGGGATATAAACATGGCTTATAGCTTCAAGAGGCACATTGTTTACGATCTGGCCTCTGCCTTTCGGCCCTCCTTTCTCATTTTTTTCTTTCAGCCTGGCATAGTTTATTCCGAATATCATCGGAAAACTATTTTTTACTTCATCCACAATTTCAGGGTGTTTTCCTACATAATCAATTTGTTCCTGTGTACGTATAATGAGATTTTTATAAAATGCAGCACTTTGTTCATCTTCGTCTTGTTCATATTTTAAAAGTGCTTTAGACAAATCATCCAAATGTCTTTGCAATCCTTCTAAAGACAAATCTTGATGCTTAGATATCATCGTATACCTTCTTGCTATAGCATAACCGGCTACCGATATAATGTCCATTTCGCGCTCATTGACAGACCCCCCTTCTCCTATAATACGAGGTATCCCGAGTTCTATCTGTTCCTGCTGTGAAACAATCCTTTTTCCTGCCTGCTCAAAAAATTTCATTATAATAGAATTTGTTCCTGTATAAGTGTCTGCAAAAATAATCCTGCCTTTTTCAACAGCATTTATTATATATGGTATGTCATAGTGCTTTGATTTCGGGTAATCACGTTTAATTACGTTTCCGGCATCGTCATATGCGATGTCTGTTTTAGTAACCTTATTTCCTTCAACACGGAAAGAACTGATCAAAAGCCTTTCAAACGTGGCATATTTTCTCCATTCTTTTAGCCCTGCAATTATTATTCCGGCTTCTTCTCTAGACATCGTTTCCGATAAGGCAGCTTTCAATCCCTGCTCGTTTGAGTTGGCATATTTTTCTGCTTCTGTTATTATACTCATAGCTTTCGGCATTTCTTCCTGAACATTGAAATCCAGGCCGTTATTCATTCCGTATAATAATTCAAGAATGATTTCTTCCCAATAATACATTTTATTATCAAAGGAAAATTCGGGCATAGAACTTTTTCTTTTTTGAACCGCAGCGACAGCATTTATAAAAAGTTTTGTCTTGTCCAGATCAGGCTTTGGGTTAACAGGTTGGACAGTAAGAAGAGGCCTTTTTTCTTCAGGCTGAACTCCGGTATCTGCTCTAGTGTCAGCAGAAACTCTGGTATCAGGCTTTACTTGCTTAGTCCCGGCTGATTCTGCTGTCATTGAGGCCTTATCCGAGATTAATATTTTATTTATAACTTTGTGTATAAAGACGGATAATGCAGAAAGGATAGTTCCGAAGCCAGGCAACGTTTTTTTAGAACTCTTCGCAAGATTTGAAGGGCCTGCTCTCAAGAATAGCCCCAGTTGTGTCCCGATAGACACGCCGTCCACCAGGACGTTGGCAAGCCTGTAATCCTTTCTCAATATGTTTATAAGCAACTGAATAGCCTTCTCGTTGTTGCCGTTTAAGGCTTCCTGCCGTGCTGTCTTGACTGTTTTAATAACCTGCCTGCGGGCACTCTCGCTCATCTTTTTTTCTATGGGTGTTGTTTTACTGGCATCCCGGGCCGTGGTTATCATTTGTCCCATTATGGCAGGGTCGCCGTAACCGCTGAAAACTTCAAAACTCACAACCTGGGGCGAAACTTCTCTTATGATCCTTGAAAAAAGAGTTATCCCTTCGGGCGTAACAAGAGGCATATGCAGATGCGGCGGGTTCGCTTCATTGCCGAACTTTTCAACCTCGTCGTTAATGTGCATGTTCATAACTCTCGGCCCCAAAAGCCGAATGAAATCATCAACTGTCCCGTTGCCCTTTTCTATGGACCCTTTTGCATGATAAAGGTCCAGGGTGACCCCGAGATTCGGAACATGCTGGCCTTCTAACAACCCAACTGAGCTGTCAACTTTATCTAAAATGTCTCTCGTGTACCTGGGATTGTCGCCTTCCATGTTCTCTAAAAGAACAAATATACCTTTTTGCCGGGCATAATATTCCAAATCTTTGAGCACAGAGGCGATATTGTCTATCTTCTCTTCGGCAGTCAAAAGACCGGCAAAACCAATTCCCTCCGGGTGAACCGCCATGTACTTTATTCCCAGTTCAGCCAGAAAATCGATTTCTTTTTTTGCATAAGCAATATCCTTTTGCTTGTTAACCGGGTCCGGATCGGCAAAACACACCTGGTGCCAGTCTGAATGGGCAACCTTAACTCTCTTTATCAGTTCGGCGCGGTCTTTCCGGGTTAATTGAGCGACCTCATCAAACGTGGTGGATTTAATTTGAAGGTCTATAGCCACATTTAATTTTTTAGCGGCCCGCAAAGCTCCTCTCAATGTATCGCTCAACGTACTATATGGTATTGCTATCGGAGCACTCCCCCCGGCTGTTTCCACGGTTTCAAAAGAAGCCAGTTCTTCATCGAGTTTGGTGTCAGGCTTAGCTGATTCTGCTGTCATTAAAGTTTTATTTGAGATTAATCTATCATTTATAGTTTTATGTATAAGGACGGATAAGGCGGAAAGAATAAGAATGGATGAAACCGTTATTACAGGGTTTGAAACTTGCAGCAGCAATAGAGGCAAGGCAAGAAGGCTGTTTAATAAACCTATCCCGCCGGCTATAGCTATGTTTTGGGGCGGCGCTCTTGTTATGGAACCAGAAATAATATGCAAAACCACAAACACTACCCAGCCTGCTATATATCCTATAGCCCAGAACTGTGCTGTAAGGGCTATATTATTGCTTAATAAGTAGGCAGCTGCACCGGCCAGGCCGCCCGTCAATATCGGAATGAGGTTTTCAAGCCAGGGCGCTATGCGCTTTGCATAAACTTCATTGCTAACGCCTCTCTTGTAAAAGTAATCCATGAACAACGGTATAAGCCCGCCTTTTAATTTTTCTTTTCCACCGCTTTGAACAGCGGGCTTGTCTGCATTGATTTTTATTTCCCATTCTGCTATGAACTCATCAACCATTTTATGAGCTTCTTGTCTTGCAGATGCATCATAGATATTTTCGTCAATAGCTTCGTGTATTTCCCTTCTGAACTCTTCATACCTTTCAGGCCCAAACCCAATGCTTCTGCCTGATTCTGTGTAGAAAGTATCGGGTTTATATTCGGCGCATAAGGTTTTCATGAGATAAGTAAGGGTGTCGGCTTCTTTATAAAGCCGCGCCTTATTCCCCTTAGTTGCCTTTACACTATTTGCCCATACAAGCTCTACTCTCCGTTTAGCAGGCAGCTTATCTTTACTGTGATAGAAAGTACGGTTATAATCCCTATTTATAGTAATAAGCCTTTTTATATCTATGTCTAACAGATCAGCATCGCTGACTATTTTAGAAAGCTTGGTGCTAGGCTCCGGGCCTGTGCCTTTTTCATGTTCAAGCACTATGTTTTTCACGTGTTCCATTTCATCCCTGGAGAATGAATAATTATTTCTGGCGGATTTTAATAAACTTAAAATCGGGTATACATGTTCTGCTCCGATTTTTTCATGTTCCATGTATTCGATGGTGCCCCCTTTCTGTTCTATAAGCATAATTATTCTTCCTAAATCGTGCAACATGGCGCCTGCAATTACTACCTTAAGTTGTCCAGTTTCTACACCTTCTCTTTTAGATATCTTGAGAGCTTGAGTTACTGTCCCTATCATATGCCCGAACTCGTGAGCGCTTCCTACACGTTCATCGGAAATATCATTCATTCCAACCTGATAAACTTTTTGCACTTCTTTTACTGTCATAAATAACAGCTTGAAAATCATGTTATCAATTTCATAGCCTCCGAAAGAATCTGAGTAGAGGGTATTCAGCTTGTCTATTTCTTTAAGCATGACCTGCATCTTTTTTGTATTATACATGTCCATCCAAAACCGCGTAACAATTATGGCGTTGGATAAAGCCACCCCTTTTGTAAATCCAGCACGGCTATAAAAATCATCTGTTAAAACGTATATACTTTGATATACATCTGGATATTTTTTAGTAAGATCAACCAGTCTCTTGTAAATGTGATAATTCCCTGTTTCAGCAAAAACCATTATATAACCTATCATCTCTTTTTGTATTTCATAGGCTAGTTTCTTTTCTTCAGCATCCTGTGTATTAGCCACAACCGCATGTTGTTTTGTACGCCTATCTAACTGCCCCGAGAAGACTGCAGTTTGGACTTCTGCTGGACTTATTTTGAGTGCTACTTTATTTTGCCGGCCTGTATCTGTCATCGGAGCACGCGTAAATCCTAAAGCGCCCAGGATGTTGTCGGTTAAATTAATTGCAAAATGTATCAGGATACTAACCGGCACAGTAAGTACACCTAAGCTTATTACACCTAAAACCGCTGTGGGAATTATTGTAATATTTGCATATTCCTTCAGAATCTCCTTCTGTTCCGCACTGTATTGGCTGCCATCTTCATTTCTGTGGCCATTTATAAACTTTTCTAATTCTTGGCTATATTTATTCTTTAGCTCTTTGATAAATTTACCACCAATCCATAAAGCAGCAAGGATTATTAACTTTGGCATCTCTAAAATCGGAGCAAATACCAGTTCATCAGCCGTTCTTACCAGCCCTTGGACCGGCTTTGGCAAAGACTTAAACCTTTCTTCCCTGATAAGATTCTCCACCACGCGGCTGCCGGGCAGGAGGGTCATGGCAACTGAACCTGGGCCTGTTTGTCCGCTCCAGAGGTGTATAGTACTAGTCGGGTTTTGAGGATCCTTTTTATCGAAAACAACGATACCGTCCTCTGTTACTACTACGACAGATTCATAAGGCCTTTTTATGCTCATATCTTTTAGATCTATACCCTCGATAGGAAGGCCAAATTGATCGGAGAGTAAAGGTGCCAAAACTGCTTCCGGTTTATCTTTTAATGAAGCTGCATCGTCTTCCGGGAATAGTGAATCAGCATAACCATTCGCATAAACTTGTATATCGGTTACACCTTCGCTTTGCAATTGCTTAATAATATGCTGCGTTTGTAGTTTCGGCAAATTCTTTCCAGCCACATCAGCCATTATTTTACTTCTACTTGTAAGATCACCGGGCCTTGGGGATATGCTGTGTAATAAGGCAAGCACTGTCTTGCCGTCTTTTTTACCTTTTATAGCGATGCCAACGCAGAAATTTACTCCTCTGCCTAAAAGAACGACTTGCTCGCCGCTTTCTATTTCCACCTTAGCATAAGATTGGCCCGAAGGGTCTACATCATAATATTGCACACCATCGATCTCCAGTTTTTTCTTCTCCAACTCATTTACTACTGTTTCTAACTTTATTAGGCGATGAATATAGTTTGCTTCTATTACCGGCTGCAATTTTGCCTCTAATTCTTCATCGTCGCTCTTTAGGAAAGCAGAGACCTTCTCTGCTATTGCCTGCAGCCTCTTTAATTTATCTTCTTCATTTTGAGGAACAGTGGTCTGAGTCAAAACATCGGATTGTTTTGGCTCGATATTTATACCCAGTTCTTTAAGCGTTTTTATAACAGCCTCTTGCAATGTAATCTCTTCTTGTCCTTGCATCTTTTGCAATATTGAATCAACTACTTTATTTTTATCTGCTAGAATAATACCGGTGCCTGCTATTTCATTATTTAAACATGAAATTATTAACAGGCGTTTGGTTTGATTAATTTTTTCTTTGTTAGTATTATCTTGGGAACCTTTAATTTTATCGGATCTTGAGAAATCAAGCATTCTTAGATTGCCTTCTTTATCAATAATTCCTTGAGGCTCACCTATGTTTATCCCAAGGGAATTCATTATATTGCAGAATTCATCAAGAGCCCTAAATACCCTGCCTTTAATAGTTCCTGATTTTTCAACTCCTATTATGAAAGAATGCAAGTCTATGCCGTCAACATATTCCATAAGGATTGCGCTATGTAAATTGTAGTTTGAGGTATTTGATCTCTGGTCAATCTTTACCCAAAGAGGTGTTTTTGTTGCGGGTTTGACTTTTTTAAGAGCTAACAGTGTCCCTTTTTCTTTATTAAGTTGGGCTATCCTTTCATCTTTTGAAGACCTTACCAATTCAATGTCGTAAACTTCTACTCCTCCGTAAGGAATTTTTAAAGCTTTAACTTCAGGATTTCCTGTAAAATTTCCTTCCACAGCATAACCTGACCTGTCAATTACTTTAATGATAACTCCGTCACTTCCTGAACCGATTATCCCAGCAAATTCCAGGTTTTCATCTATTTCTTTAACCAAAGGATAAAGAGGGCTCTCCCCAATACGTTTTATCTGAGATAGAAACTTCTTGGACGCTTTATTTATCAACGAAGGGTCAATTTTAGTTCCAAATTCCTTTTTTATTTCTCTTAAAAATTCTTCGTATAAGCCTTGTATGGATAAATAGTTCAACGAACTGCCGTTAAAACGGTTGTTTAAATACTGTTCAGACATAAGCGAAATATATTTATCAAGAATTGTTTTATAGTTATTTTTAAATTCATCAAATACTATATACTTATTGTTTAATCCAGAAATAAGCGCTTTAAGCGAAAATTCAAACCTTGCTATTTCTTCTTTTTTCTCAGTGCCTGTTGCGTCAAAAGCTTCTTTGGTAACAGTTGCTGCGTCACGATTTTCATCATTTATGTCTTTATCACTTTTTACGGCAAGTTTTTCACCAAAGTAAACTAAATTCTTTCCCAGAGCACCATCAATACTAAAGCCTGTTTCTTTTAACAATAGGGCTAATGGTTTATCCATAAAAATGACTTGTTGGCCCAGGAAAATTCCTCCCGTTTCTAATACCCTATTCATTTCTTTGAATAGCTTTACAACAAGGTCATCAGGAAACAGTTCCGTACCGAGGGCATTTGAGTAAATCATTGATATCTGTCCATCATTAAACGGCATGTCGCAGGCATCTGCCCTGTGCAGGACTATTTTGCTGCGCTGTTCTTCAGGCAGGTTTATCCATTTATTAAAGATATCCTTAAAATTATAGTGATCAAGTTCTATGACATGTATTTTCCCGACATCCGGATATTTGTCTAACAGTACAAGTGTTTCTCTTAAGCTTGAGCCCGTTCCTATATGTGCAATTTCCTTTCCTTCAATATACTGTGAAACAGGCACATCCTTCCTTTTTGTTTCATAATACCGCAAATTACTAAATATTCTTTCTTCCGTATCTGAACTTCTTATACCCTCATCTGTTAATTTAGGTAAACTTCTGTTTTCATATATATAAACATCAAATTTCCCGTTTTTAAATTCTAAATCAAAAGGAACGTTATTTTGTATCAGCATCTGAGTTTTTTGTATTGCTTCATCTTTTGAAAAGGATTCTAATGATTTTTTCTCTGCAGGAAGTGTCATCGGAGTGAGCAGGTTTTGCGGGTGAATATTGCTGAGCGCTTTAAATTTAATAACATACCCTATACCTTTAAGCCCGTATGCAAATATAACAATTATTTTATTAGCTAAATTGACAGCGCTATGAGCTACAGCATTTACTAAAAGTACGGGGAATAATATAGCTGTTTCTGCTTTTTGGTTGTCTTTAACAAGGTATGCTAACGGGATAAGAATAATCCCGGGTATCGCGGTAATGAATATTACGAACGGTATGGCAAAATACTTAACCCAGCCTTGCTGGAACTTACTGGTATATCCATGCTCGGCTATAAAACTGTTAATTGCAGGGCCTAACTCGTCACGAGCGTTTTTATCAAACCCTGCAAAGATGACGAGCCTTGTAATCTGAGTCAGCCTTAGCGCTTCGCGGCTCGGGCCGTTGAATTGCTCGTCTGCGATATAGCGGGCCAAGAACACAAGTGCCGGCTTGTACCATTTATTGCCAACTTTTTCTTTCACCCATTTTTCAGCTACTCGGTTTTTCGGCAGAGTCAGAGCACCGGACGGCTGGCTAGTATTTTTTTCCTGTGATTTTAGCTGTGAAAGGCTTTCAACAAAATCTTTACCTAACCAATTTTTAAATTGTTCTGTATTAAAGACTTTAAGTAGGAACGCTTTTAATTCATCTGAAGCCCCAGGCTGGCGTAAAGCTGTTTCAATTTTTGCCATTAAAATCGTATAATCTTTTCCTTTGCTGGGAATTCTTGTATCTAAATATTCCTTTTTTGCCTGCAAATACTCAAAAATCCTATCTATTAATTCTTTTTCACTGTACATTTGTCTTAAAACATTTTGTAATAATAGGAAATCTTCATTAATACTATCTTTCCATGTTCCCGGGTATTTGCCTAATACGTTATCTGTGAATTGTGCAAGCATGTATTTTGGATTTGATATATAATAGTATTTGTCTCCGATACACATCTTACAGGCATATTTCATTTTCTGTGAATCACTACCGGAACCTAAAAGGTCAACCAAGAACGGCTTATTTTTTCCCTGGACTATTTCCCTGGCCTCCGGGCTTAATTCTCCTAATTGAACCTCTCCTTGTTTAGCCAGGCCTCCATTTTCATCCATATATGTTCTAGTCGAAACAATATCTAGATCGCCGATTCTTCTGGCAAATTTCTGCAGTATTCGTTTTATGTTTTCCGGTATTTGATAAATGGCAGGTTCTTGTAAATCCGAACTGCTTTTTTCGAGTTCTATAAATGAATCTGCCATACTTAAAAGCATAACGCTAAGCGATCCAGTAAATACATAGTTTACTTTGCCTTCACCATTCAGCTGCGGCCATTTAGATACAATTGAATCGGCTAATGCTTTAGCAGCAGTTTTCAACTTCCCTGTATTATTAGCCAGGGCTGGCACCGGACTATTATTTTCTGTATGGCTCTGTATCCTGACCAGGGCAGGCTCAGAAACACCTTTATAGCCAATTTCTGCAATAGGTTTTGCGCTTAGATATATTATGCAGGAAGCTTTTTTCAAAATCTTCGCTTCCATTTTTTCCCAGCTGTCAACACCGTATTCATCAATATATTCAGCTTCATCAACAACAAAAGGCTTCCCTGCTTTTACAAAACTCAAGATCTCATCTTGAACGGCTGTAATATCATCGGCATGTGTCTGCAGGTTATAATAAGGATATCTTAAGAGTTTCTGAACTATATAGGTTTTGCCGGACTGTTGGTCTCCAACCAGATTTATAACTTTTTTTCCTCCGGCAACTAAGCCCAGCAATTCTTCTCTGGCCTTTTCCTGAGCTCTGACAAATCTGTCAGAAATAGTTACTCTGATAAATATGTTACCAAACGGAGAAGTCCCACCTTTGACATCTGCCAATTGTGATTCATCAAAATTGGCTATATAATAAAAACCCAATGTTTGCTGAACTCCCCGCAGGCTTTGAAGCGTTCCTTTATCAACTTTTGAAATATTCTTCAACAAAATTATGTGCTTTTTGTCACTATTTTTCATGACAAATTTTGAGAAAAGCCTGTTGAGTGTAATCTGTCCAACACGCTGTCCCTTTTCTATTTGCACTTCTATATTCAAATACTCCGATAAAACCCTTACAACCTCGCTTTCAAAATCACTACTATTAAAATCAAATACAACAAATTCTATGCCGCTGGTTTTGTCTTCAGTAAGACGTTTTACAAAATAGTCAATGCCTGCACCGTGTTCAAGGGGCAAACCGACAGATTGGTTGAGATTATTTATTATTCTATATTTATAGATCCTTTCGTATTCTTTTTCGTCGTTATCTTCGTCTTTCATCGTGTCAGGCATTGACTTAGTCATCGGTGCACGGGTAAAGCCTAAAGCGCCGCGGACCCTGTCTGCTAAATTAACCACAGAATGGCTTAGGATATTGACAGGCGCTGCAAGTATCCCTAAGCTTAGTATTCCTGAAACAGCCGTTGAAAATATCGCCATATCAGCATATTTTCTTAATATCTCTTTTTGTTTAGCGCTGTACTGGCTGCCATCGGCATTTTTATGACCGTTTATAAATTTTTCTAACTCTTGGCTGTACTTAGTCTTTAGCTCTTTATTAAAAATACCGCCTATCCGCATGGCAGAAAGCTTTATTAACTCAGGCATCTCCAAAAGCGGAGCAAATAACAGTTCATCTGTCGTTCTTACCACGCCCTGGGCTACTTTTGGCAAGGATCTAAACTTTCCCTCGCCGATACTGTTTTCCAGTAAGCGGCTATCTGGTAGGGCCAGGGTTGAGAGAGCTAATTTGGCTTTCCCAAGCTCAGATCTTTTCATGAATTTTTCTAATTCTTCCTTTGAAGAAAAACTCTCAGGCAGGTTTATATTTCTGTTTAAAACAACAAATTTTAGAAAATCAGCTTTTTCTTCATCTGACAGGGTAAATTTATCACTATATCGTTTCAGGGCTTGTTTTACTTCAAATAACCTCTTTTGCAGGCTTACAAAATCTTTTTTAACGTATTCTATGCAATAATTTTCTTCAATAGTGCAAATCCCGCCGTTTAATAAGTTCTTAACCATTAAAGAATAAATATCTGTTTCGGATTGTTTATTGTATTGGGCTATATCTGTTATAACCGGATCACTTGAAAGATCAACCATAATATTGTACGAGCCAAAATCTTTTAAAGCATAACCTGCCTCGGATATTTTAATTACTGTTTCAACTAATTTGTCAATAAACTTTCCCGGCTGTTTTCCAGCCTCAGTAAGGCTTATTCCATACACTCTTTTCATTAAAACTGCATTATCATACAGCCTAACCGGCTTTACAATCCCAGGGATACCTGCATCTGTAAACGCTTTCATTATCTCAAATTCTTTTTTAACGTCATCTTTAGATATATCTGAAAGAAAAGGAATTTTAAGCACTAATTCTTCGTCCCTGCCCTTTTCCTTAACCCTTAACAGCACCCCGTTATATCCATAATTGAGCACACCGAGATAAATTAAATCCTTATCAATTTGAGAAGTAAGAACTGGCCAGGCGTTAACATGGTCATTTGCGCTTAGTAAATTATCAAGATACGACCCAAATATATCTAACTCGGAGGCAAAATCTTCATCTTTCTCAAGGATGCTTTTTTCATACAATTCCCCATAAATATTCTTTATTCCAATGCTTAAGCGCGTGCCGGCTTTATAGTTTTTTATGGCTTTCTTTTTTATCTTTGCATAAAAAACCTTCATCCATCCATATCCTCCTAACAACTGTTTGTTGCGCATAAAAACTTCAAAAAGGAACCTATCCACTTCTTCTATGCCTGTAGCAGGTGTTATTTGCAGTTCATATGAATTTCTATATGTAAATTTATATTTAATCTCGTTTTCCACTTCTAATATTTCTTTTGCATAATCATAAAACATTTTTTCATAATTGTACGACAAATCGGTGTCCCACCCTTTAGCTTTTTTCTCTGCTTCTGTAGCAGATTCATATTCTTTTACTATTGCCTCAAGGCCTTCTTTATTCATATGTTCCAGCGCCCATTGATGATATAGGGTAAGCTGTTTCCTGTCACGGCTGAAATATTCTTTCTGCCTGGCAGCAGCACGCTGGTGAGGTGTGCGCGTATCTCCAGCTTCAGCCTTTTCCATGTGCTCTGTCCACTCATGGTCTATAACCTCGGCAAGCCTGAAATATCCTGTTCTATAAACATAGTGCGCACTTACTATTATTATTAGCTTATCATTTATTTTTTTGCTGTACGCGTACATCCCTTGCGGCATGTCATATGAAAAGCGTAAATCAATCTTATCTGTTATTCCTCCCCTGTCATAAATTCCAAACTTTTTAAAGGCCTCAGAAACAGCACTTAAATCTACTGTCATTATAGGACTATTAATTACCCTTTCGATTAATTCGTCTGAAGGCTGTTCAATGTCCTCATCTGCAAGGCCCGGTACCTTAAGAGCTGCTGTTTTGCCTTTTAGCTTTGCATAATCTTCAAAAGTAGGCTTTGAGGTAATGACAGCAGGCTCGCCTGCCAATTGTTCAGTATTAGTTGCCTCTGGGGCAGGCATATCTCTGGAAGTTGTTTTATTAATGGTTAAACCTATTAGTGCGGATGCCTGGCTTTTATTTTTTCTAAGTGGTTTTACAGGTAATATCCTATTAAAATCTATGTCATCATCGCCCATAAATT
Source organism: Candidatus Liberimonas magnetica (assembly GCA_020523885.1). Taxonomy (NCBI): domain Bacteria; kingdom Pseudomonadati; phylum Elusimicrobiota; class Endomicrobiia; order Endomicrobiales; genus Candidatus Liberimonas; species Candidatus Liberimonas magnetica. Next base: position 67,359 of record JAJAPY010000004.1, read on the forward strand.
TTACGCCAAATTCCGTATACGGATAAAATTTATTTTCTAAAATCCATTTATACGTATGCCCCCTCAACCTGTCATACTCAACTTCATCTTGAACGTATACGTCCGGCAATGTGGAAAATTTTTTCTGGTCTATGCCTATTAATTGGCCTCCGTCATTTACTATCAGCCAGGAGCGGATGCGCTTCGCATTTATATCTACTTCAGAAAGAGCCAAGACAATTTTATGATTTTCCCTTTCAGATTGAATATTTTTTTCATTCCTTTCCATATAGGCTACGTCTAATACCAGGGCATAAGTATCAGGTGAGAAACCTTGAAAAGGTTCAGAGTATTGTATATTGTTTTTTTCATCAACCGCTATTAAATGCTGCCGGGGAGATTTTGACAGCCACTCTTTTACTAAATCATCCATTCCACTCAATTTCATATGCTGTGAATAAATTTCTGGGACATTCTCAGACATGCGGCTGCCAGATCTGGCCATTGCATCGTAAACTTGGCTTAAATCTTCATCTTCAACCCTTGAGCCAAAAAGCATAGGAATGTCCAAACCTGCATCTGACAAAAGCTCTATAATCTTTCTTTCAGTCTCAGCATCTAAAGGCTTATCAATGGAAAACACATATTTCTCATTTCTATCCACTATGATAGATATTCCAATCCCTATCCGGGTATTTGGATAAGGCGAAACAAAAACACTGACTTCTCTGCCGTCTCTATCCTTGCCCAAAGTCCAGCGCTTTTCTTCGCCCCACATAGCCTGGGACTGGAAATTACTGCTGTTAAGCGCTTTTAATATACGGCTATGCAGGGACTTTGCCCTGTCGATACCAGCCTGAATTTCCTGAGCACTCTTAATTTCCGCCGGGGCAACATCAGTTTTAATTTCTTTTGTTTGCAGCGGTTCTTCTTTTTTGACTGGCTCATACCCATACCATTCACTTAATATTTTATTCAACTGGTCACGAAGCACACCTTTGTTGCAGTTATAATACATGGTTTCATTTTTTAAACTGTCCAACTCCAACAATTTAGAAATTAACTGAGTATTAACAGTAGACGGAAGCCTGGATAAGACTTCTTTTATATTTGAGACTGTGGTATATCCTTTATACTCACATATCGAACCTATAAGAAAATCATATAACTTTCGCTCTAAAACCTTGTCAGGATAATCCACTCTTGATAACACAGTAAATATACATTCAAGAATCCTTTCAGCCCTTTCATCCTGCACGAATGAAGACTGACGTAATAATTCATCACAAACCATATATGCAAAACTTTTATTAAATAATTTTGTTCTTTTTGCCAATTCTGCAATCGCATCAAACAAATAAGACGGTCCTGATGCCCTGCATGCCCTGCATGCCAATATGCTGTCCAAGACTGTTGAGATTGCCTTTTCAGCTTGGTTTAATATCGGGATTTCCGGCAGTATTTTCAAGAGTTCTTTATAAGGTTGTCTAAGTCTGTCATCAAATCTATTTCCTTCAACTGAATAACTCGTATTTATCTGCTTTATTGCTTCAAGCAATTCTGACATCTTTGCTTCTGCTTCTGTATTTTGTGCAGGCCAGTCCAGGTTAATTGGCGAAACTACAGGTTTTGCAAGTCCTGCAGGCGTAGGAAATACCGGTTTCTGCCTGAGTGGGCCTAATGACTTTGTTTTTATAGTGTCAAAAGATATTTTTTCTTCTCCAAAAACCCCTGCCTTGGCAAGCCTTGGGAACATGACTTCTTTCAAACAGGAAGCAAATCTTTCTTCAGGTTTTACAGATTCGTCTAATTTAGCATTTTCAAATAACAGTGTATGGGTATAGCCGGCAAACTTTTTCTTGTCATCATTTGAAGAATAATTGAGTAAATAAATAAAGTATGCTTTAACTATTTCTTCATCCAAAAGATAACTGACGAGCTCAGGAGACATTTTTTCAATCTCAATTTTACCGCTCATTACCTCATTAAACAGAGAATCCAATGTATATAACAATGCTATTTTGTGCTTTAGAACATAATCTGAACAGACAAATGACATTAGTACATCTGCAAACCCGTCTTCAGGCACATAGACGTCTGCCAGTTCCGGTATTAAAGACATAGCAAAACCCGGTAATTTGTAGTTACTTGCATATCTAACTTCATCTCCGCCCTCATTAATATCCATCCAGGTGCGTATCATTGGATTATGAAAAGGCGTTTCAAAAACCCTTTCCTTCAGGTTCTCAGCGTCAACATTCCAGCGCCATAACTCAGGGAAATTTGCACTGACAGCAATGCGTCCTTCATATGCCTCAATTGTTGGTTCATATTCAAACCTTGGTGCTAATTGGTTCTCTGCACACCCCTTCCATGCTGAATATAATGTTTTAAAATCACCTGGCAATAACCTTCCTTCCTTTATTGCCCATAAAATATTTCCTCGGTTTAGTAAATTTATAGGCCGGTCCCTGTCTATAGAATAGTAGCCATCGGCAGGTTTTTTGCCATCGTTGAAACTTTGCAGCCTATTATCTAATTCTGCCACAAACGCATTAATGCGTTCTTCTCTCTTTCCTTCTCTGTCATTGCCAAAATCATGCGCTACTAAATTAACTTTCTGGGTGGCTATATCAGGAAAGTTTTTCCTGAAAAGATATATAGTTTGAGCCATGCGGTTGTACACTTCTTCTTTAGGGATTTGATAGAGCCGTGAAAAATTATCAACCTTGCTCGTATCCCAGCTCATTGCTATGAAAATATCCTTTTTGTCTCCAAGTTTTTCATTTATTTCCTTAAAAAACCCGTCTACAGCCTCAGGGTGTTCGATAAACCATTTTCCGGCAGTTATAAATTCAAAACTGGTAACTTTCTGGCCTGCTGAAATCCGCTGGTTCCTTACTTTAATATATTCATCTAAAATCAAATTAAATGTTTCCGGGCTGTCAAAAGTCTCTTCCCCGCAGACATAAACGTTATATCCCATATCCATAAGCCCGGAAATCCAGTCCGAGACGGTCTTTGGATCCAGGGACGGGGCAGTAAGCTGTTCCTGTTTTCTTATCTGGGCAAGCAAGGGGCGGTTAAGATAACACCAGGCACAGCCTACACTGCACGGAGCCTTTGTGTTTCGTATAGGAAGAACGTCCGGAGCTCTTGAATAATGTTTAACTGATTCTTGTGAATACCTTATTTCGTCAATAAGCCCTTTAACCTTAATTGTTTCCTCTGTTTCATACGGATTGTGCTGTTCAAGTGTCGAAAGCCTCTCTTCAGGACTGTGTGTCAGGTTCCAGGCTGTATGTGCGGCGATGTTAGCAAGATCCTCTTTTGTTAAACTGCTTAAGTTTATCCCTGTAAGGTCAAGGCCTTTTAACATGCTTGACATTATCATAGCCTGCAGTACTTCTTTTGTGTATTGAGCTTTTACTCCGGTACCAAGCATTGCACCTGCAGCAAGGCCAGCTGTTTTGCTCAACATCTGCCTGTCAACAGGCCCGGAGCTGTCTACTATGGTATTTACTGTGTTTTCAATGAAGCTCAATCCGCCCCGTAAAATTTCCTTGCGCTTATTCCATTCATCGTTATTTATACCGGCAGGCCTGTGAGCATTTAAAAACCGGTTTATCAGATACCACGCTAATATTTTTCCTATTATTGGAATGCTTTTTAATCTAAATATCCTTTCTATTTCTGCTTTTTCAGCAATCGGAGCATACTCTAAAGCCGCTTCTTCAAGTTCTTTCTCAGTCAACTGGCTTACGTCCTTGCCTTTCAGCTTTGCATAGTCTTCAAGGCTATTTTTTGAAATAAGGACTGCCGGCTCGCCTGCCATTTGATCAGCACGCTTTGATCCTGATATAAATTCTTCTAAGTGTGCACCTGAGTTAAAACTCCCCGGCAATTTTACATGCCTGTTCAAAATAGCGAATTTTAAAAGATCGATCTTTTGCTGTTCTGATACACTAGAGCTCCTGTGCAGGACAGCATCGACTTCGTTCAATCTTTCTTCTATACTTACAAAACCTTCTGTGCCGTATTCATTGCAATAGTCTTTTTCAATACTTAAAACTCCTCTTTGGAAGTTTTGTAATATTAAATTATAAATATCTTGTTTGCCGGCATATTTATATGTGGTATCAATTATGACCGGATTGCCGGAAGAATCTACCATTACATTCTGCGAATCAAAGTCTTCAAGGATATAACCTTCTTCCGTTATTTTCATTATAATTTCATTTAATTTTTCAATGAACTTCAAAGGTTGTTTACCTGCTTTTTCAAGGTCTATTCCGTTTACTTTTTTCATCAGGATAGCCTTGTCGTATGGCCTTACGGGTTTTACAACACCTTCAATACCTGCCTTGTCTAAATTATCCATTACATCATATTGACTTTTTATTGAATAGCTGCCAAAAGGGGTTTTAAGGGCCAATTCTTCATCACTGCCTCTTTCTTTAACTCTTAACACCAGCGCTTTAGTCCCATAACCAAGAACACCGAGATAAACCAAATTCTTATCAATCTCAAATGAAAGAAGTTTCCAATCTTTATTTGTGGATAGCAGATCACTCAAAAACTCCTTATATCCATCTACCACAATATCTATATTACTTTCACCAAAATGGGATAAAATCTCGTCTTTCTCAAGGATATTACTTTCGAGCAAATCCCTGTAAAGAGCCGGCACCCCGTCATCCAATTTCCTGCCTTTTTTATAGTTGTCAACAACTTTCTTTCTTATTTCCAAGTAATAGGTCTTTACACAGTCTTTACTAAAATACATTATTTCATCTCTATGTATGATTTCAAAAAGAAACCTGTCAACTTTCTCTATACCGGTTGCAGGCATTATTCTTGCTTCCCAGCCAATCATTTTAACTATTTTAATTTCGTCTTCTACGGCTATCCTTTCCTTTGCAAATTCTAAAAACATTTTCTCATAATTATTCAATAAACCGGTATCCCACCCTTTGGCTTTCTTATCTTTATTGCTCAGGGATTCGTATTCATTCACCAGTCCCGCAAGTTGTTCTTTATTCATGTGTTCCAGTACCCAGAGGTGATACTGGGTCAGCTGTTTCCTGCTACCTGAGAAATACTGTTTTTGCCGGGCTGCAGCACGCTGGTGATCTGTTCTTTTATCTCTTGCTTCGGCTTTCGTCATGTGCTCTGTCCATTCATGGTCTATAACTTCGGCAAGCCTTAAATAAGCCGTCCCCTCAAGCCTCTTTGGACTAATATAGTCTCTGTCTACTATGATTGCTAACCTGTCACCAAGTTTTTTGCCGTAGGCCTGCATCCCATCCGGCAGTTTATCTGTAAAGTATATATCAATTTTATCTGTTATTTCCTTCCTGTCTTTAATTCCAACCTTTGTAAACACCTGAGAAACAGCTCTAAAATCTACTTTAGTTTTGTACCTGGAAGTAATTATACCTATTATTGATCTCTTCGAAGGTCGTTCAATGTCCTCATCCTCAAGCCCAGGCTTTTTAAGGGCTGCTGCGGAACCTGCTATTTCTGAGCCTGTATCTATCGCAGGTAACGGAACAGGGGCCGACAGTTTCATAGAGCCTAAACGTGCTGTGCCAAGGCGCAAATCCATATCTGATTGTTTCACTTCTGCCAGAACTTCTTGTAATTCTTCCTCCAAGGCCCTTAAAAAAGTTGAAGAAGCAGGTTTACCGTTTGCAAGGTCGTCAATTATTGAATAATTTAACCGGATATAATATTTGGTCCCGGATTCATTTGCAACCTTTTTTACTATTTTTTTCAATCCGGTGCTGGCAATTTTTATTTCAGTGAAAGTTTCTTCGCCTACTATTGCCAGGTCACATTTTTCAAGAAAGCGCATAAGGGTTTCTTCATCATGCTCTGCTTTTAAATCGTTTACTAGCTCCTTTTTTAATGCTTCAAACGCAGCCTGTTTTAACGGTTTTTCGCTGTCGCTGACCCTTACACTCCCATCAGGCGAGAAAGTAGCCCCGTAGGGGTCCCTTCTAAAATAGTAAAGGAAAAGGTTGTAATAATCAAAAACAAAATCTTTGTTTGCAAAATATTTTCTCAGCCTTTCCTCAGTGAGTTTATCCAGCCTGTTTGAAATAAATAAAGCAAAATTTGTCCAATTCAATTCCCTGGTTGAAATAGTATCACGCAGGGAAACATCTAATTCTGCCATGCCGGAAGACAACCGCAGTTGTTTTATATACTGCAAATCCGTATCTGCGGCTATTTCAAACATGCCGAGAGAATCAAGTATATCGAGTTTTTCCTGCCCGGTATGATTATTAAGCATTGCATAAAAAACTTTAAAGTCTGTAAGCTTGGAAGGAGCGGTTTCACTGATAGACGGATTAGGCGAATTTTTTATAGCCTCTGCAAAAAGATGCGCCCCTTTGTATCTTCGCTGGGCAAGATTTTCAGTCATCCCAACCCTGCCTGTTACCAGCATATGCTTATCTAAAGATTTAGCTATCTGCCTGAAAAATTCAGCGTCTTTTCTAGTAATATTGGGCAGAGAATCCGGTTCTTTGCGGGCTTTTCTTGCCGGATCGGTATGATAGGCAAGTACTATTGACCCGGCAAGGAAGTTTAAATTAAGCCCTTCCTCATTGCCTTGCTGGACAGCTGCTGCTTCTCTGCTGCTAAGCCTGATTTCAAGCCTTCCATTTTTGTCTAATTCTGCCTGCCATAAGACACTGCCCTTTTGGGTCTTATCATACCAGAAATCTTCTCTAATGCTGTTATCTTTAAACCAAAAAAGTTCACTTTCATCTACTATTTTTATCCTTGCATTTTCGATGAGCCGCCTGACATCTGCAACACTTGCCAGGGAGTCATCTTTAGACAACATTCCATAAAGGTTATCATTAATTCGTCTCGCTTTACCGGCAGGGGTTAATTTATCCAGGAAAGGCGCACTAATCTTTATATTTTCTTTTTTAGATTTTATATAGTTTGTTATTTCAAGAGATTTTTTTAGTAAAGTGAAAATACTGAAAGAAAATACTCTAAATAGCTCACCTAAAGAATCTTCCATAATCTTTCTTATTTCTTTCTTAAAATGTTTAAAATCAGGATAATATATTTCATTGAATTCATGCTCTTTAAAAAATTCGAATACAGCTTTATTATATGCACCGTAATCTCCGTTTATTTTTGCTTTTATATATAATAATAAAAGCACAAAGTACCTGGGAAACAGCAGTACGGGAAGAATTTCTTGTTCATCAAATACTATTATCCGTAATTGCATCTTTTCCGGCAGGCTGTTAAAACCCGATCGTCCAAAAGTAACTATTTTTAACATAAAATTAATAGTTCGCTCCGCTAAGTGGCTGCCGGTTAGTGATACAGCAATAGGAAACAAGTCAAAGGTATTCCAACTTACATTGTTTTCTGCCTTGCGGTGTATTATTAGACTTGCCACAAATATTGCATCCGAGGTTTCAGGCTTTATAGCTATACTTGCCAGCATCCCTGCGTCTTTTGAATCATATTCATCAATGACATTCCCTTCATTAGTTTCTACTATAGTTTTGCCGGCTTTCAGATTTTTTGGAAGGTTCTGTGCCAATTGCCACATCTCATCTGCCAAACTTTCATACGGCTTTACCCCAAACCTGGCATATTGAGACTCAATATATTGTTTGTAAGCGGCCTGGTCCATCCTTTCATTGTAAAATGCTGCGGCTGACAATATCGTAAAATGCAACAGGTACCGGCCTATTGCATCCAGTTGTCTTTTCCTGTTGCCGGTCATACTGTAATGCCCGTAGTCCCTCAAACCTTCCGTTGAGGCATTGGGATATGAAAACCATCTCCTTAACGTTCCAAGAGATATCCTGTCTATTGCTTTCCCCTCAACAAAATACAGCCCGTCAAACATAACATCTTTCTGCCTCTTGTGATACATCGCCTCGTCCCTGTAGATACCCTGCTGCCATAAATCCACTGCAAAATCCAGAGATCTTGTCAGTCCTTCCTCTACTGCCAGCCTGCGGCTTTCCTTGTCTGCAACCTGGCCAATTAGATCTTCTCCGGTGACATACATAAAATTGTCCTCCGGAGCCCTGTACAATATTCCTAGCGCCCCATCAAGTCCTTCCGGCGCATTTTTCAGCTTTACAATACTTGTTCCGCTTGCCTTATCCGTTATTACTATTGGAACACCTTCTCTATTTCTTACCCTTACAATACCTTCCTCAATAGCCTTTAACAGCGTTGCTTCTTTTATAAGCTCATCCATATCTGTTGTGCCGTTGCTTTCATCTAATTTCTTAAAAATATATACTCCTTCTCTGCCTTCTATCTGGAACCTGTACGTCTGGTCCATTACAGGCAGCTGCCTCTTTACTTTTCCTCCGGCTAACCTGCTAAAATCTGCTTCTACGGGTTGACTGTTCTTTGCCTTCATCCTTGCGCTGTACTGTCTGAACAGCCTGTTTGCTTCCTGTGCTCCATAAGGGGTAGCTCTTTTCTCAAACAGTTTATCCCTGTTTACTCCGACCTTAAACCATTTCTCTAATAAATCTCCAAACCGTGCTTTTTCTTTGTCCTCGGACAAATTTTCGTCTAATATCTTTTTTATTTCTGCCTTAAAATCTTTATTTTTATAATAAATAAAAAACTCTGCATATTTCAATCTATTTTCTAACCAGATTAAACCTTCTTCATTCTTTACAAAATATTTTATCGCAGGTGAAGCATATTTAAGCAGATAATATGCATTTTCTCCTGAGGCCCTGCCAAGTTCAATTAAAACAGGCCAGTATTTTTCAAACCTGTCTCCAAATAACTCATTTATATTGGTAAGGACATTTCTGAACAGATCATCTGTATTTTCCCTGGATGCCTTGCCAAGCTCTACCAGCCCAGGCCAGTATTTTTCAAATTCGTCCTTAAACAGCTCTTTTACCGCAGGAATGCCGAATCTAAATAAATTATCGATATTTTCTCCTGAGGCTTTTCCTAATTCAAAGATTCCTGGCCAATATTTTATAAATTCATCTCCGAATAACTCACCCAGGTCAGGTATATCAAACATTAATAAATGTTTTGCATTTCTCCCTGAAATCTTGCCAAGCTCTACCAGCCCGATCCAGTATTTTTCAAACTCATTCCCAAATAACTCCTTTAACTCAGGAATCCCTGCTATAAATAATTCATTTGTATCTTTTCCTGCTGCCTGGCCTAACTCCACCAATCTGGGCCAGTATAATTCAAAATTTTCTCCAAATATATTTTTCACTGCAGGAACACCGATAGTAAATAAATCATTTGCATTTTCTTCTGATGCCTTGCCTAACTCCACTATGCCGGGCCAGTAGAATTCGAAGGCGTCTCCGAATAACCTCCGCATTTCAGGAATACCAGAGAAAAACAATTCGGTGGCATTTGTTCCCGCAGCTTTATACAAATCTGCCCACGGTTTGTAACCGTATTGACCCGTAATTTCCTTAAACGGTTCCAAAGCTTTCATTATTTCAGTCTTGTTTTCAATAAATATCCTTGCCGCCTGTTCATCCATTTCTTCGCTTGTTGTGCCTTTTGTTTTGCCTTTTGTCATTACAGGAGCAATTTTGCCAGATTCTATCGTGCCTTTTTCTCTTGCTTGTTTATTGTATGTTCTGTGGCCGATGATTAGAAGTGCTATTGATTTTAAGGTAGGTATTTTAAGGCCGAATATGCTAAGTGTTGCGTTAAACGCTTCTTGCATGATTCCATTCATGCCATCAAGAAAATATTTAAAATCATAATTTGCTTCTGTGTAGCCGTGCTCTTCAAAAAACTTTATAACATCTTTTCTAAACCCTTCGTAATCCCCGCTTCTTCTTGCAATTATATATTTGACCAGCAACATTGAGAAGTTCGGTAATTCCACAAAGGGAGCTATTCTCTGTTCATCACAGGCTCTGATACTGTCCTGCACACTATCCGGCAAATCGTTAAAACCTTGCTTGCCAAAACTTGTCACTTTCTTATATAAATCTACAGTTTTCTCAAGCCAGCGGCTACCTGGCATGGCTGCAAACGAGCTTTGTCTTATAGCTATCAATCTTGCATTGTTATAGGGCGCATGTTTACCTGCTTCGTCCGCCAAGGCATACATTTGTTCCGATTCTTCAAGCTTCCCCTGTTTTTCATATAATTTCCCGACAGCATTATAAACAGTCTCAAGCTTACTCCATATAATCTCACGGTTAATAGTTTCATCCACAACAACTTGGCTTTCCATTAGCATTTTCTTATATGATTCTATCGCCAGTTCATACATCTTTGTTGCTTCTTTATCATTACCCTGTTTCCTAAATATATCTCCTAGCTGAAATAATACCTTCCCTAGCCCATCTCTCGCTTTTACAAATTTGGAATTAATATTCAGGGCTTGATTGCATGATTTTATTGCCTGTTCATATATTTGTATTGCTTCTTTCTTATTACCCTGTTTTATAAAAACATTTCCAAGATGAGTATATGTCATTCCAATGTTATATATCGCAGTTGTAAATTTAGGGTTAATATTCAGTGCCTGTTTGAACAATTCTATTGATAGTTCATACATTTGGATTGCTACTTTGTCTTTTCCTTGCTTCTCAAAAACATCTCCATGACTAGAGTACAACACCCCAAAGCTATGAAATACGGAATTTGTTACAGCATTATGTAATTCAAGTATTCGTACCCTTTGATGAAGCTTTGTTCCATAAAACTCCTTTTCCAAAACAGCTGTTTCTTTAAGTCCTAACTCCACTTCTCCTGATTTTAATATTTTAGTCGGAACAGGGCCGGACCCTTCAGGATATCTTGCATCAACCAGATAATACGAACCATCTTCTAACCTGCAAAGAACTGCAACATGACCTTCTTGATACCCGCTATCAGTTTCTGCTACATTTAAACCATATACTTTAAATTCGTATTTCTCCAATATCCTGCCGCAAAGATAACTCTGCATAACACATAACATATGTTTTGTTTCAAGAATCGTAGCTGGCTGGATTTCATTTAAACTAGCCAGTAATTGAGCAGAAATACCGAGTGCCTTTGCTTCAGCTCTCAATGCTTTTCTTAAGAGCGCTACCTTCTCTGTAGCGCTAAATAAATCATCTTCAAAATATCTTTCAACTTCTTTTTGGACTGTTTCTATTATTTGCTTCTGCCTTTCAACACCTTTTACCTTATCAGGAATATTATCTGTTATTCCCTTTATCTTGCCAAGTAAAGTCGGCAGCAGTTCATCGGGAACCTTTTCTTCCCAAAGCTGAGGTTTTGTTTTTATTGTTTTCAAAGTGTTGCCGCCCTGCTCAAGTACCGTTGACTGAAGTTCCCTGTACGGGCTTGACAACTCATAGGCTATATTTTTTGCCCATTTTATTTTGTAATACTCAAATAGCCTCTTTTTAAACCCGGGCCTAGACTCCTCTATATCTGCGGACCTTGCCTTTATATATTCTATCCAGTTCTTGTCTATACCAAGCCAGCTCTCCGCCAGCAAACGCATATCTGCTGTAAGTTCTATCGCACCCTCTTCTTTAATCAGTGCCCTGAATCCCGATATAACCGTTCCTAAATAATCTAATACTTCTTTGTCTATATCTTTATCTTTTTCCAAGCTTTGTTTTAACTCTTCAAGATACCCTATGGCGCTTCTCAAATATTTTGTCATCATATTCAATCTGTTCAAACGATCTTCGCTTTGTATGCCAAACCCTGTATCAAGCTGTTTTAATAAATCTATCATTTCCAAGAAGCTTATATCTCTTGGTATCTTTATTGTCTTTTCTATCTTAACTTTCCTTGTCTTTTTTGCCTTGGGCATACGCGGTATAATAGCGCTGTCTACTTCTATCGGCTCCGGATAAGTTATTATGAAATTATCCTTATCCCAATCCTTCCTTTCTATAAATTCAAAGTTTGTATTGCCCATTAATTCAGCCAGGCTCTTTATAATCATTTGCGGCACTTGTTCTGTAAACATCTCCCGCTTGAATTCTTCAGATAGATCTATTTCTTTTTCACCGGCGTACATGAGCTGTTCCGGGCGCACCACTGTATCATAAGGCTTCTGGCTCAAGCCCTCTGTTTCCTTAACTGCTTCTTTTCCTGCTTCTATAAGTAACTCTATGAACAACGGCTGGTGCGGGTATTTTCGGTGTGCTTTTTGGTAAGCTGTGTACGGCTGGTTTCCCTGTTTAATTAACTTATTTATACTAACCAGTTCCCTTATCTCTTCAAAAGCAAACTCATCTATGTGGCTCCTGCCAAATACGCCTTGTAATTCTTTTGCCCTTTTATCGTTTAAATTAAACAATAAATCCAGGTAGCCCTGGTATATGTAAAGCCGGTATATTGTCCCGCCGGTTTGAGCGTCCTGTTCCTGGGCAAAATATGCCGGAATACCTGTTATTCTGTTTCCCACTCTCTTGTAAAATAAACTCCCGTCTTTTATGGGCACTACTTCAAAATTATCCGCACTAAGGCCGAGCTCTTTTTTATTCTTGTCTTGAGTTATAAACCTTTTCTTCAGGTCATTCGCATGCATGTCCTCTACGGTAACAGCTTCTGCCAGCTTCACAGCCCACTGGCCAAGCCCTAATCCCATAACCTGCAAAAATTTGTTTAAATTCAAACTTAAAGCAGCAAATGCACCGGCACCGGGCTTAGTTGCTAATTTCTTGAATAGACCCATCAGTGAAGGCGAGATGTGGTTGATGTATATCTTTCCAGTAAGGATAGAATCAATTTTTTCCTTATCATTAGGCGCGTATACTACCAAGACATTGCTTCCCGCGGCCTCAAGGTCTTCTTGTCTGCTGTTCGGGATAATCCCTATCACAGGCTTTAAACCGCTGTTAATAGCATTAGACACATGAAAAGATATAGTAGGGTCAAATGGCATGATAGACTTCAGTTCCCATTTCTGCCATAAGAGGTTAAGCGGGATACCTGTTTGGGTTAAGCTGAAAATAACATCGAAGTCTTCAGAGAGCAGTTCCTGGCCATCTGATATTTTTTTAGATATCTCACGTGTAAGGACAAGCCTTAAGTAGTCTTCCAGCTCCATTTCTTTTCCGTTATGCCTTTCACGATAAGCCTGACCTATAAGCCCTTCTTTTGTTTTCCTGTAATCCCCTGCCCTGGAGTAAGCTGCAAGAAAATCTATTTTATCTGAGTGAGTTACGTTATACTGGTTATAATAATTCTTTACAACTTCAATTGTCTCGGGGCCGGAACCAATCCCCGGCTTGGTCGCTATCCAATAGCAGAAAAGTATGGTGGGAAGTTTCCTATTTGCAAGTTTAAGCATAACTGCCTTAAGCTGTTCATAGATAATATTGAATAAACCCGGTTTAAAATTGTCTTCCCAGGTCCTGGGGAATTTATTGGTTCTATTTGTTAAGATAGCCCCTGCTTTTTCCGGTTTTTCGCCGTCTGTTTCTCCCACAATCACGGCTTTTGACGGGTTATTTATTATCAAATTAAATTTATTAGGTTTCGGGGCCAGGGAATCATTCCCGCCCATTTGTTTAGACGTTGCTGTCTTTACTAAATCAAAAACATCACTGGCTTCCAAAGACTGCATGAGATGGTAGCGCCGCTGTTTTGTCTTTTCGTCATATTTAAGTGCTAAATTAAATTCACTGAACTTAGAAACCCCGTTTTTATCCGCGACAAACACCTGTTTGTATAATTTGCTCTGGCCTTTTGCATTTGTATAGTTAAATGTAACGGTTAATTGATACTGGAGAGTTTTCTCGTTTTTACTAATTTCAGGTTTTATGTTGTCTGTACTGGCAAATTCGATAAGCAGCTTTTGTATTAGCTCAGCAGGTATTTGTTCTTTTACTGCTTCGGCAAAAATAACATTTATTGCATTTATTAATTCCTCGGGTTTTGCCTGGCCCTGCTGTAAAGAGGCCGCGAAGGATTTTAATGCAAGGCCGCTGCTAAACATCTGGCTCTGTTCTTGAAGCAGAGTGTTGTAAATCAGCTCTGAGGCCTTTGCATCTTTTGAAACATTAGGTGTGACTACAAGATAAGATATGTTTTTTTCTTTTAAGAGTTCTGACAGCCCCAGCGTATGGAATCCGCCTGTTACAAGAACAACTATTTCACCTGCATTATCAAGCAGTTTTTGTATGTCTTTCTCACTATTTAAAGTTTTACCAAGGCCCTTGGCAGTGTCCGGCCGCGGGTAGTTTAAAGATGGCTCTGAACCGGTTATTTTGCAGTTTTCCAGCAAACATTCGTTTCTCTTAAGGTTAGCCCCATAGTACTCATCGAGCTGGGTTATATAGGGTTCCAGCCGGGCATATCTGTTGTTTCCGAGATATTTAGACCACAAAATCTTAAAATTCGCCTCATTGGCTTTTATGAACTTGTAATCTTTATGAGTTGCTTTATACGAGAGGAAGCCATCAAGGCAGTTTAAGAACTGGCATAAGAAAAGGACTTCCTTCTCAGCGGTTTCTTCTGCATATACTGATTTTATTCCATTAATGAGTTTCTTTTCTTCGTCCATCAACTCTGCAGGATTTATGTTCCGGGTTGTTTCAAGGTAAGCAACAAATTTTTCAAGCTGGGGAAAGTTTTTCAAAAGGTCATATCTGTTTTCTTTTGCTATTTTTGAAATACATCCGTAGAGTTCGCCACCATCGGTAAAATTACTCGTTTTGCCCGCCAAAAGGCTGTAAGCGCTGTAGGGAAGCTGTTGTTTCAAATAAGTTAGAAACTGCCTTAATTCAACCGCTAATTTCTTATAGTTGATATTATCCGAAGATTTAAAAGAATTTATATACCTGTTCAGGTTTTCAAATCTTGAAATATTTAATCTTGATTTCTGTGCATAAGTTAGAAGGTTTTCATAATATTTCTTTGAATTTATCCTGCCTTCTTTGTATTTTTGTAGCAGGTCAGCCAGCTTTTTATTTTTTGAACTTAAATACGCATTCTCGATCGGTTCAATACTGTTTCTTAAATCCAGTATTATATCCTTGATATTGCCTTGCTCCTGCTGTATGCCGGCTAATCTTATTATATTTTCAGTATGAAAAGTTTCATCGTCTGCTCCGGCAAGGATCTGCGCTTTGCCGGATTGTATCGAATAATATTCAGATCCGTTCAACCTGCCGTTATCAAGCAATGCTTCAATTATATTGTTTTTTATTGCGCTGTTTTTAAGCCTTATGAGGTTTGATGTGTCAATCTGGCCGGATGCACCTTCAATGTATACTTTATTTAAATGATACTTGCTGTCTAAGTTTGATAATATTTTTGAAATATTCCGCTGAACTTCAGAATGGCAGTGCAGATCCTGGATATTGATAACTACAGTATTTGAGTTATTAGTTCGCAGTTCTGAGCCAATTCTAAACCCTGGTTCTTTAAACTCAGAACTCAGGACTCCGAACTCAGAACTATAAGCCTCCGTTACCCTTCCAACATTAGAGGGCAGGGAAAAGCTGTCAATTATCTCTTTAAAGCCTTTTATTTCTCTTTGCTTTTCCACAACCGCTTGTAAAGGCTGGCTTATTATGGATGAGTATACGAAACAGATAAGTGTGATTAGAGCCGTTAATTTTTTTATCTTCATATTTTTGTTAAACAAATAAAAAACCCGTCCAGGTGTGTATCTAGGACGGGCTTTTAAAGCCTTTTAACCCTATACTTAAACATAGCACTATTGTCAATGGCACCCCTCGGCAATAGATACAGCATGCATATAAATAGCAGAAAGATGAGTAAATTCCTCCATTTTTCCGGGTAAAATTTAGTTAAGCCAGGGTCTGTAACTTTGGATTTAGCGTATATCAGAAAAGTCATATCCGGACATGTTTTCCACATCGGGGATAGATTGCTTGTTGAAGTCCCGCAATATAGATTGCTTGCCTGGCCCTGTTTGGTTTCTTTTGTTTTATCGGATTTATCCTTGCTTAAAGGGAAGGTTTGAGCTCTGGCTGTATTTATTGAAAGGTCTATTAAAGTACATAAGGCTGTAAAAGGATTGCAGCTTGTTTTCAATGCTTCTTCAGAAGTAGTGTTGGTTTTTGGTTCTATAGTAAAAAGTGAGACAAAAGCATTAGCTGTTAAGCATAAAACTATTAATAGCACCAGCTTATTTTTCATCTTACCCCAATATATATATTATTATTATGACACATTAATTATAAGGTTTAATCGAGAAATTGCAAGGGAAATTTTGTAAAATATTTGTAAATACTGCCGGAACTGAAGAACAACTGATTGAGCTTTAACTAATTAATCACGTACTGAAAAACGATATTGTTGTTCATCGCCATTACCGATGAGGGATCCTGGCATCATTGTTATTACTTAATATTGCATTGAATTTTAAATGCTTTTTATATCCGGGTGGGGTCAGCTTGAGAGTCTGGCAGCCAGTTTTATGGCTTCCTTAATAGATGTAGGGTCTGCTATATTTTTTCCTGCTATATCAAAAGCAGTGCCGTGGCCTGGAGAGGTACGTATAAATGGCAGGCCTATTGTAACATTGACTATTTTATTGGGTTTCAGGCATTTCAAACCTATCATGGCCTGGTCATGATACATAGCAACCATCAGGTCAAACTCATTTTTGCTCATTTTTAGCCATGCGCTGTCGCTGCCGCATGGGCCTGAAACCTCTAAACCTATGTTTTTTAAGAACCTCACCGCAGGAAGGATAAAGCACCTGTCCTCTTTACCTAAGATACCTCCTTCACCGCCATGGGGGTTCAAAGAACATATGACTATCTTCGGTTTCTTTATCCTGAATTTTTTTGAAATAAAATCGTAAGCCAAAAGGGCTGTTTCTTTAATATTGTCTATCGTAAGGTTTTTACTTACTTCAGATAAGGGTATGTGGCGGGTAACCATCACTGCCCTGAGGCTTTCTGCAACCATCAACATAGCGTATTTTTTTGTGCCTGATATGTCTGCGAACAGCTCTGTCTGTCCTGGATAATGCACGCCTGCCAAAAACATGGCTTCTTTTGACACAGGTGCAGTTACCACAGCTTTAACCTGGCCTTGAGTTATGAGTTCAAAAGCCTTAAGTATATAATCATAAGAAGCTTTGCCTGTGAACTTAGAGAACCTGCCTGTTTGTAAATTCTCTATTTCATTTGTTTTTATTTCAAAGGACTGAAGTCCGAATTTTTTTGATATTTTATTAAAACCCGGTATTACCCCGGTACCGCCTATAACTACGGGCTTACATATCTCATGTATTTTTTTGTCTGAAAGGGCTTTACCTACGATTTCAGGGCCTATTCCGGCAGGATCGCCTATGGTAACGGCTATTTTTGGAAGGGGCATAATATTGACTTTAGACTACAGACAACAGACTGCAGACTTAATTTATTTTTTCCTTGTCCTTAGTATGGTGTCTCAAGTCTTAAGTCTGAAGTCTTTTATTATTCTATTTCGTTCAGTTTGATAGAAGCTTTTGATTTCAGTTCTTTTACCCATTTTTCATAGTCTTTCTGCGCATTTTTCTGGTATAGGTATTGTTCCAGGTCATTTTTTACTTCAGGAAACGACAGCTTCGTAGCAGCTTTCTTCTCTTCGACTTTAATTATATGGTAACCGAAATCGGTTAAGACCGGCTCGCTTACCTTTCCCACGTCCAACGAAAAAGCCACTTTTTCAAATTCAGGCACCATGTCCCCTTTTGCAAAATACCCAAGGTCGCCGCCGCGGCTTACAGAACCGGTATCTTCGGAATGCTGTTTTGCCATATCCGAAAAATCCGCTCCGGTATCTATTTTCTTCTTTATATCTTTTATCTTTTTAAGCATGTCTGTCTTTACTTTTAAAGTCGCATTCTTATCCACCTGCAGCAGGATATGTTTGGCCCTGACCTGTTCAGACGTCATTCTCTTAAAAAACTTCGCCATTTTATCAAATTCTTCCTCATCTTCCGGTTTAAGACCCAGGTTCTTGCCGCTCATTTTTTCCGTGATCTGGGTATAGAGTTTTTGTACTTCTTCTTCAGAAGGCCTTACAGCTTTTGCTTTTATTTCCTGTTCAGTCAATTTCATTACCATAAGCTGCTGTTTTATCCTGTCCTCGAACTCTGTCAAAGTGATATTTTCTTTTTTCAATTCTTTTTGGAATTCCTCTTCGCCTTTGAACCTTCCTTTTACCTGCTGTATGCCTTCATCGATATCCCTCTGGGTTATTTTTATCTTTCTTTTTTCTGCTTCCTGTTTCAGTATTTTCTCATCTATCATCTGGTCTAAAAGTTTTTTCTTCAGTTCTGCCACTTTGTCCTTGTTCTGCTCGGCTGCCGGGGTCATCAATTTATATTGGTCCAGGACCGGGGTTGATACTCTGTCAAACTCCGACTGCATTATCGCCTCTCCGTTTACTATCGCAAGGGTCCTGTCAAGCACCTTGGCCGATACAGATGAAAGAGAGAGCATACAAAAAAACAAAATTAAAACTAAACCTCTGAACCGTGACATACAAATCCTCCCAAACTTTTTATTATTTGTTTTTTGCTTCTTTTTGCGATATTTGCTGTTGTTCGCTATTTTCAAAAGGGATCTTTGATACTGCGTCATAGTCAACTTTAACCTTGTTCTTCTCCTTGGCAGTCTCGATCCAGGCATCGAACTTCCTCTTCTCCAGAAGCCTTTTGATCTCTTCCCTCGCCTCTTCTATCGGCCTTGCTGCAAGCGTCTTTTCATTTTCCTTCTTTATGATATGTAACCCGAACTGAGTTTCAACGATATCCGAGACCTCTCCTTTTTTTAAGGGGAACACTGCCTTTTCAAATTCCGGTATCAGGTCTCCTTTTTTAAAAGGGCCTATCTCTCCGCCCCGGTTTGCCGATATAGGATCTATAGAAACTTCTTTGGCAAGTTTTGCAAAATCCTCTCCTGCTTTTAGCCTGTCAAGCACTTTCTGTGCTTCTTCTTTTGAGGCCAGGAGAATGTGCCTTGCCTTTATTTCAAGAGGCTTATCATATTCATTTTTATGGTCTTCATAATATTTCATTACTTCTTCGTTCGAAGGGGATATCTGATTTGAGTGCAGGTCTTTTACAAAAAGCTCTACCAGCAGGTTTTCCTGGTATTCCTTGAACGCCTTGGCCTGCTCTTTTTTGTAGTTAGCTATGCCTTCCACATATTCCTTTTTCTTAGCATACCCCAGCTCTTTTGCGGATTCTATTACCAGCCGTTCCCGCAACAGCAGGTCCATGAACTGCTTTCTCCCTGCCGAGGAATTTATATAGCCCTGTAAAGTGGGGGGGGCTTCTTTAAACCTTCTTTTTAGCATTTCAAGGGTAGTTTTATCCTTTCCTACATTCATTACAACCTTCTTATCTCCGGCTTTGGCACATCCTAAAACAAATACAAATGACAACAAAAAACAAAAATATTTCATTATCTCGCTCCGTTTTTTAAATTGAAGTTAAATATTAACATTTTTTCAGTTCTAAAGTCAACCCGTTTTAATATTTTGTTATTTAAGCTGCTTTAGATAATTTTCAAGGACATGCAATATATCATCTTTGATGCCTTGGCCTTGGCCTATGTTTATGGCCCTTAACAGGTGCTCTTTAGCCTTGTATTTATTAATACTCAGGTAAATAGATGCTAAATTGCTGTGAGCTATAAAATTGTCTTTGTCCTGGTTTAGCAATTGCTCATATTATTTCAATAGCTTTGTGGGTCTTACCCTTTTTATAATATAACTCGGCTAGGACCGGATAAAATTATCCACCATTTCAGACTCATAATTTTAAGTAAAAGTAAAAAAATAAAGGTTTTTCCTAGGCCCCAGGCCGGCAGAATAAGGCAACCAATTGACAGTGCAGCAAAAAAACCTCCAAAAACGTCGGATGCATATATAGTACCTGAAGCTTTGGTTTCGGAAATGCCGTCAAACTGTTTTTTTGCCAGGATAAGCAAAGGAAGTTCAAATCCAAGCAAAGCACCGCTTCCTATTGAAAAAATAAAAAAAACAGCTCCTTTTAATACCAAAAATTTAAACAAAAAATAACACAGGACTATCCAGAAACAAAATATCCATTCTATTTTCAATAGTTCGTCAACTATTTTCCCATCTTCTTTTTTTGCATTCATCCCTGATCCAAATACGATCCCGGCCATGAACATAGCGCTTAAGAGACCAATAAAATGATAGATATTGCCGTAATAAACCTGAAGGCCAAAAACACTTATCATCTGAAGCCCCATACCGGCAAAACCTGAAGTAAATGCCGTACCAGAGACCCCTGTCCTGTTATTTAAGAAAGCTATGCCTAATAAGACCCATAACACCCAGGAGTATTTAACAAGCAACAAGTACATTTTACTAAAGGCAGGAGCAAATATCGATTGCCAGTAAAGCATGGAAAACACAATGCCTCTTGGATGAGAATCATAATTCATGTTTTTTAGCTTACTACCGGGCCCAGCTGTATCTTTCAGCTCCTCCTTCAGCCAGCTTTCTTTCCCGGGGTCCAGCTTGTAATCCAGATAAGGGGCTGAAAGGAACTTTGTATCAAGCTTTGATTCAAGGAAATGTTTATTAACCTCTTCTTTTGCAGGGCTGTTCTTAAAGGATAATAATATGCTCGTTTCTCCAGGGATGACCTTTACAGCATAAAAAACATTTTCCAATGTGTTTTTGATGCAGGATAAAAGGCCCCGCAAATAGCTGTCTATATAAACCATTGAACCCGGAAGTTTTATGGCAAGGATACCGTCCGGATTTAATTTTTCCCTGGCTAAACAAAAAAATTCATAGGTAAAATACCTGTTTAGAGCAAGCGTGCCCGGATAATCAAGGCCGAGAAAAATAACGTCATATTTTTTTTCTTCTTTTCTTAAAAAACTTCTTCCGTCGGTATAATAGATCCTCAGGTTTTTGTTCCGGAGCTCGTTGTTCATGTTCCCGGGCCAGTTCTTATTTAAAATAGCTATATAATCAGGATCAAGTTCGCAGTAGTCAAGAAAAACTCCTGGATATTTTAATATTTCTTTTAAATATTTGCCCCAGCCGCCTATTAAAAGTGTATTTTTCGGACCTTTGTGGAATAATAACGGCAGGTAAGAGAATTCTTCGCTTGCGGAAGTATCTTCATTCGGCAATGTGAACTGGGTAATACCGTCACAAAGGAAGTTTTTTTCCCCGTTTTTTTCAAGGACAGCTAGCTGCCCGTAAGGGGAGTTCCTTGTTTCTTTCAGGTCAAAACCTCTGTAAAGTTTTGCCAGGCTTATAACTTCCAGATAATGCGGGGCGACCGGCAAAAGGAGCAAATAGAGCAACACCGATACTGTAAACAGAGCCCTGGTTTTCTTTGTTCCTGCCAAAAAAAATGCCGTAGTTAAACAAAGCCCCAGGGCCAAATAAACGATCGAGAAGCTATTAAAATAATTGATCAGTATATATGTAAAAAATATACCACCGAAAAGGTATCCCATTGATTCCCAGAAATATATCAGGATAAAAGAAGGCCCGTCTTTTTCCTGATTTAGCCAATTTACGCTTAAGTTAAATTGCGCCCCTATAAAAAAACTTACCGGAAAAATGACAGCAAAAGATGCCCATACGGTATTTAATAAAGATATGCCTTCCCCATGGAATAAGCCCATAATATTCCTCAGGTTCCTTACGGCAAATAATTCTACTGCAAAAAAAGACCCTATAAAAAGAAAGGACGTTAATAAAAGATACCTGCTGTTTTCCCTAAGTTGCAAGGGTACCAACCCTGCAAGATAACTGCCAAGCGATACCCCCAGCAGCCACTGAGCAAAAATGAGCCCTATGGTAAGCTCGTTGCCCTGAAAAACCACGAGCATCTCTCTTAAAAGAAGCGTTTGAATGATTACTGATAGAAATCCTGATGAAAAGAAGATCAAATTGGCCATACCTATACAGCGATTATATCAGATTTAAAGTTTTCTTGTAAACCTTCAAGTTAGGACCGCTAAAGGCGGCCTAACTTAAATGCAAAATGAAAATTGCAAAATGCAAAATTTTTGTATCCCTCTTTGCGGTATAATTTAAATAAGTCCGCTATAGCGGACACCTTAATTTTGCATTTTTCATTTTGCATTTTGAATTTCCTTCTAAAAACCTTGACAAAAATATTGCACTTTAATATAATATGACAACTTTAAATACTCAACACTTAAGGCGGAAAAAATATGCCGGAAACTGTAAAAAACATACAACAAGCACTTGTCCTTATCAAGCCCGATGGCTTAAAAAAATCCCTTACCGGAAATATATTGACCAAGCTTTCTGAAGCCAAGATGGTCATAATCGGAGCAAAGATGGTTGTTGTATCCAAAGAACTTGCCGAAGAACATTATAGACAGCTTTCAGACCAGCCGTTTTTTAATGAACTTGTCCGGTACTTAAGGGGAGAATTACACGGCAAACCTTATAACCGGGTTTTTGCCCTGGTTTACCAGGGAGATAATGCGATAAAACAGCTCAGAGCCATTGCCGGGGCTACAAATCCAGAGCAGGCAGACCCGATCTCTATACGCGGAGCTTATGGCAGGATACTCACTTCCGGGCTTTATGAAAACGTAATACACTGTTCAAGCGACCCTGCTGAAGCGGAAAGAGAAATAAAACTCTGGTTTAAACCTGAAGATATAGTAGGAAGTATTTATCCAACCAAAAAAACTATCCTCAAAAACGTTGAAGTAACCGTTTGGGAGTAATTAATACATTTTTTATAGAAGTCAATATAAATTAAGAGAGGTGTACTATGTTCAATGATAAATTTAACAAAACACAGGAAGCAAAAATCGAAAAAATAAAAAACCAGGAAGTGTTAAAATATATAAGCGGCATGATAAAGTTATGCGAGCCAAGAGAACTCTTTGTAAATACCGGATCGAATGAAGATATCAGCTATGTTAAAAATATGGCGCTCACATTAGGCGAGGAAATACCCCTTGCTAAAAACGGTCATACGATGCATTTTGACAACTATAACGACCAGGCAAGAGATAAAGAAAATACGAGGATACTTGTCCCGAAAGGGATGGAACTGCAAAACACCAACACTTTAGACAGGGACACCGGCGTAGCCGAGGTCCTTGGTTTTTTTAAAGACATAATGAGAAACAAAACCATGATAATCGGGTTTTATTCTCTCGGACCCTCAAATTCAGAGTTCTCCATCCCGTGCCTGCAGATAACGGATTCTTTCTATGTCACGCACAGCGAGAATATACTGTACCGCTCTGGCTACGAAGATTTTGTAAGAAATGAAAAAATGCCGTACTTCTTCAGGCTTTTGCACTCTGCCGGAAAAGTAGATGATAGAAAAACATCAATTGAGCTTGATAAAAGAAGGATATACCTCGATATCACAGGCGACTCCGTGTACAGCGTAAATACCCAGTATGCAGGAAATTCTGTCGGCTTAAAAAAACTTTCAATGAGGCTTGCTATTTACCACGCACAAAAAGAAGGGTGGCTTTGCGAACATATGCTCCTCATGGGCATAAAAGGTAAAGATAAGACAACTTATATAGCAGGGGCTTTCCCTTCTATGTGCGGAAAAACCTCTACAGCAATGATCGAAGGAGAGACGATTGTCGGTGACGATATCGCCTACATAAGAGAGGTCCATAAGGAACTAAGGGCAGTGAACGTTGAAAAGGGCATGTTCGGCATAATACAGGGAATAAATTCAAAAGATGACCCTTTGCTATGGAAAGCCATAAATAAAGAAGATGAGGTAATTTTTTCTAATATATTAATGACCAAAGAAAAAGACGTTCACTGGATAGGGAAAGACGGAGAGATCCCCCAGGAAGGCATAAATTTCTCAGGCCCCTGGAAAAAAGGAAATACGGACAAGAACGGAAAAGAAATACCTGTTTCCCATTTAAACGCACGCTTCACCATGGGCTTAGGCGGTCTTGAAAACCTTGACCCGGACTGGGACAACAAAGGTGGAATGCTTGTATCCGCCCTTGTTTACGGCGGCAGGGATTCAGATACATCCTGCCCGGTTGAAGAGGCTTTTGACTGGAGTCATGGGATAATCATAAAAGGAGCGTCCCTTGAATCCGAGACTACCGCAGCTACGCTCGGCAAGGCAGGCGTAAGGGTTATCGATCCCATGTCCAATATGGATTTCGTATCAGTACCTCTTGGCAATTACATAAAAATGAACCTGGACTTCGGCAAAAAATTAAAAACGCAGCCTGCTATTTTCGGAGTAAATTATTTCTTAAAGGATAAGGAAGGGAAGTTCATTAACGGCCGGGAAGATAAAAAAGCATGGTATATATGGATAGAAAAAAGAGTTAACGGCCGGGCAAAAGTAATAAAAATGCCTACAGGGAACATCCCCCTATATGAAGACCTTAAAGATATTTTCAGTTCTGTTTTGGGAAAAGATTTTACTTTGGAAGATTATAATAAACTTTTTACCATCCGCATACAGGAAAACCTTGCCAAACTTGAAAGGATAAGGGCCTACTACACCAAATTAAAGGATATCCCGAAAGAACTTTTTGACGTTTTAAACGGCCAAAAAACCCGGTTATTAGCCGCCAAAGAGAAATTCGCTTCAGATTATATCCTGCCGTCATCTTTCAAATAGAAGATTGAGTGAACGAGCCTTTGTTGTTTGCCATGCCCGATTGCTTAAATAGGGCATCCAGAAAAACTCACTAGTGCTTTCCTATTTTTAACCAATACCTTTTTTCCTAACCAACTATTTGCTAAAAACTAAATAAAAATGTAGAATTAGCTTGAAACTACTTTAACTTTAGATTAGACTGGCATTATATAAAAATATTTAAGCAATATGCATTGACAAAATAGTTGTAATTAACTATAATATATTATCAAAATAGCATTTAATATACATATAATTATATGAATGACAATATAAGTGACATAATTACTGAAAAAAAAGTACTTACTTTCAAGTCAGGACAATTTGTTTTTTCTGCCAAATACAGTGAAAACGAAGTTAAAGACTTGTTTATCAATTCTGTCCTTTTGTATGCTCTGGTTTCAGAAATACCCATACTTCCTGATTTGGCCTCAAAAATCGAAGATGAATTAATCTTGAAGTCGATTTTTTCTACAGCTGCCATAGAAGGCAATTCATTAAATGAAGAAAGGGTAAAGGAACTGCTTTCAAATAAAACCCAGACAGAACCTGGCAAGAATAAGAAAAACGAAACAGAAATCGCTAATTTAAAAGAGGCTTATACCTATATAAAAACGCTTCCTGTTCAAAAAGATGGTTTCATATTTACTGAAGAAATTGTAAGACATATTCACCTATTAGTTACACAAAATATTGATTATAAAGACAATACTCCTGGGAACTACAGAAATCATCTGGTTAAAGTAGGAGACCCGGAACACGGTGGAGTTGATGTCCCGCCAAAAACCTATGAAGATATAAAAATGCTAACGGATGAGTTTATTAAATGGATCAACAGCGAAGAAGCAAAGAAAGCAAATCCGGTTATTAGAGCTGCGTTAGCTCATTTCTATTTAGCAAGGATCCATCCTTTCGGTGATGGGAACGGTAGAACGTCAAGATTAATAGAAGCATTATTTCTTTTTCAAGCCGGCATAAAATACATTCCAGTCATGCTTTCAAACTATTACTATTATCATCTTGACGATTATTTTCGAGCCTTCTCATCGGCTATCAATAACAAGGATAATGATATCACAGACTTTATTTCCTTCGTTCTAAAAGGGCATATCGAATCTCAAAATGTCATCAAGTCAAGAATATTTTTTTATATAAGAATGTTTACGCTAAAGGATTACTATTCTTTTATGTTTAAAGAAAAGAAAATAACACAAAGAGAATTAGATTTATTAAGCCAGCTATTAATTTTGCAAAAAGAATTTACTTTAAAAGAAATAAATGAAATAAGCGGCTTAGATATAATCTATAGAGACATTAGTGAGCGCACTATCCGCAGAGATTTAGATAAACTCTTAGAAATGAATCTTTTAATAAAAAAAGTTGATAAATATTTGCTTAATATGAATGTTTTGGGTTGATTTTTAATGTAAAAAATACGACATAAGATACCATTATGGCTTGAACAAGGAATGTAATAGTCGAATTAAGTATTGTGTCACCTGAATTTCATAAAAATATAAAATATATCAGGAGGGACTATGCTTAAAATACGCCAGATCAATCAGGGAGACAATAGTGCGGTAAAAAACCTTATCAGTTCGATAATGAGGGATGAATTCATTGAAAGCGCACGGGGTTATACAACCGATGACCTGGAAAATACCTGCGAGCATTACAGCGGAAAGAACGAGATATTTTATGTGGCGGAAGGATCTGAAGGGCATATAGTAGGCACTGTGGGAATAAAATATGATACGCACCATACCGCTCTGCTCCGAAGGCTTTTTCTTAAAAAAGAGTTCAGAGGAAAAGGCCACGGTTCGAAACTGATACGGCACGCGCTTGATTTCTGTAAAAAGCACGGGTACAAAAATATAATTTTCCGCGGGACTGACGCTATGGCCGGGGCCTACAAAACATGCCTGAAAAACGGATTTTGTGAAAAAGATATACTTGCATTGCCGCATGCGAAGATGTTCGTTCTAGAACTGAGCATTTAAAATTTGCATAGCTAATCTTAAATTAAAGTTTAAAAGCATAAGATTTCGGTAATATTGAGTCAAAAGATACATTAGACGCAAAATAGTAGTGTACTTAGTGAAGGCAGGCACCATTTTTCTCTACTGCCAAATATATTATTTTAGAGGTTTATATGCTTTTCTTTATAGATGAAAGTTGGCAAACAACAGAAGATAATAAATATAAAGTTGGGGTATTGTCTGCAATCCAAATAAACAGTCATGACTATAATATGTGTTCTCAATATATACATGATCTAAAAATAAAAAATTTAGGTTTTAAAGCTGGAGATATTGAAATTAAAGGGTCTCATATGTTTAGAGAATTTGTATTTAGACTTGAAGAAAAACAGATAGTTTCTAGAGAATTAACCCTTGCAAGAGATATCTTTGCTTATATGAAAACAGCAGGAGTACTAGTATTTGCATCAGTTGTTTTTGCAAAAGAAGAAGCGGATTTAGCATGTGCTGATGTAAGAAATCTTGAAAGACCTTTTTTCTTTTTGTTTGAGAGAATAAACATATTTATGAAAGAAAATTACCCTAATCTTATGGCAAAAATTATATTTGATGATAGAAATATTAGTTTTAACCAAAAACTCTCTAAAAGTGTAAGTAATTTTTTTCACAGGAGTCATGTTGGTCAAACATTTGATAATATTATTAAAGTTCCTTTCTTTGCTATTTCTACTGAAAATGTAGGTATTCAATTTGCTGATATGGTAGCATATATTTTGGGCTCAAGGTTTACAGGGGATAGGGGTAGGTCGGAATTTTTTAAGTTTGTTAAGAGCATGGAATTTAAGAGTAGGACTAAATTTAACGTGGAAGGTAAAGAGTATCCTTGTTCTGGGATTAAGGTTATAAAAGAGAAAGAAGCTGGCGATTTATTTATCTCGGGAAGAGATCTATAAATCAATAAGAAAGCAAGAATGCTCCCTACCAGCTTCTAGTCTAGTAATGTTATACAATTTCAAATTTATTTTGTCAAGTGGTTTTTGATGAACATTAAGTTATATGTTTTATAAAAAGAAATCAGGAAGCAGAGACGGTTTTAAGTTGCTTAATTCATGAGATTCAGTCAATATCTATCACTACTTCGTTAAGTGAGGTTTGTCATTGCGAGCCAGAGGCGAAGCAATCTCGACGTTTTGGAGATTGCCACGTCGCTTCGCTCCTCGCAAAGACACCGAAGAAGAAAGAGTGTCGTATGATATTCGACTTAACGAAGTAGTGATACATTAAGACGCAAAAAAGGTGTCATTCCCCGAATTAGCAATCTGGAATCCGGCAATAAGTAAAGCAAGTAAAGCCTGATAATAGGTGACACCAATCATGTCTGATTAAAACATGGAAAAAACAACTATATTGTTGGTTTTGCTTACTATCGTATTCTGGGGGATCGCTCCTATACTAGACAAAGCTGCGCTTAAGAACGCAAGCCCGATGATAGGGTTAATAGTAAGAGGATTATCTATTGGGCTTTTCATGCTTGCCGCTCTTGTAACAGGCAAAAACATAAAGAATATGTTCGCTATACCGTCACAAAGTATGATTTATTTTATAATTTCAGGCTTGCTTGCAGGAGTGCTTGGAACTTTCACGTTCTACAAGGCCCTGCAAATGGATTATACGTCAAGAATAGTCCCCATTGTAGCCACTTACCCGCTTATAACCGCTCTTTTAAGCGTAATTTTCTTAGGAGAGGCTTTAAGTTTGCCAAGGATTGTCGGCATAATACTCATCATAGCAGGTATAATACTGGTAAAATAAACATATGAATAAATATAATGTCATAGTGATAGGTGCCGGCCATGCGGGATGCGAGGCTGCTCTTTGTACAAGCCGCCTGGGGTTGTCAACACTTCTTGTAACAATGAATTTGGACACAATAGCGCAGATGTCCTGCAACCCGGCTATTGGCGGCCTTGCAAAAGGGCAGATAGTAAGGGAGATAGACGCTCTTGGCGGGGAAATGGGTTTTATCACAGACCAGTCCGCACTGCAGTTTCGGATGCTTAATAAATCAAAAGGCCCGGCGGTCTGGTCTCCGAGAGCGCAGTGCGATAAAAAAATATACCACCTTTTGATGAAAAACTCTCTGGAAAAACAGCAGAACCTTGACCTCTTGCAGGCAGAAGCGGTAAAACTTATCGCCAAAAACAACAAAGCGGCAGGCGTAGAAACAAAGGCAGGGACTAAGATAGCCTGCGATATTGTGATCGTGACCACAGGCACTTTCTTAAGAGGGCTGATACATATCGGGCTCACCCATTTTAAGGGCGGCAGGCTGGGCGAACTCTCGGCAGAAAACCTTTCGACTTCCCTTGAAGACTTCGGTTTTGAGGTAAAACGGCTTAAAACAGGGACACCTCCAAGAATAAACGGAAAGAGCATAGATTTTTCTTGTCTTTCCCCGCAGGAAGGAGACGTGCCTCCTGAACCTTTCTCACATTTTACGGACAAGGAAACTTTAAAGAACAGGAAACAACTGCCTTGCTGGCTTACTTATACGAACGAAAAAACCCATGAGATCATAAGAAAGAATTTAGACCGGTCGCCTTTGTATTCCGGAGTAATAAAAAGTATAGGACCGAGGTATTGCCCTTCTATAGAAGATAAGGTCGTAAGGTTCAGCGAGAAAACGCGGCACCAGGTGTTCCTGGAACCCGAAGGTTATACTACAGAAGAGTATTATGCGAACGGTATTTCGTCAAGCCTGCCTGAAGACGTGCAGGAAGACATAGTGCACTCCATCAAAGGTTTAGAAAATGCAAAGATAATGAGGTACGGTTATGCCATAGAATACGATTATGCGCCTCCAACCCAGTTAAAACCTACTCTTGAAACAAAAAATATCGAAAACTTGTATTTTGCCGGCCAGATCAACGGGACAACGGGCTATGAAGAAGCTGCTGCTCAGGGGCTCGTGGCAGGCATAAATGCTGCGCTTAAATTTCAGAACAGGGAACCTTTTATATTAAGGCGCGACCAGGCTTATATCGGAGTATTGATCGATGAGCTGACTACAAAAGGTACTGATGAACCGTACAGGATGTTCACTTCAAGGGCGGAGTACAGGCTTATCCTGCGCTGTGACAATGCGGATCTAAGGTTAATGGATGAAGGGTATAAGCTAGGCCTTATAGCTACAAAGATGCATAAAGCTTTTGATATTTACAGGGATGCCATAAGTAAAAGCCTTGTTTCAAAAGAAGGCTGTGAAACAGACGACAAATTGCTTTATCCCTGGACTAAAGAAAAGATAGACTTAGAGGTTGCGATCGAAAAGAAATACGCTGGTTATATAAAACGCCAGGACGTGCAGATAAACAAACTAAAAAAAATGGAAGATAAAAAGATCCCTCCGGATATCGATTACAGCTCTATAAAAGGCCTGCCTCAAGAAACAAAACAAAAACTAAATAAAATACGGCCTTTAACCTTAGGCCAGGCGTCACGTATTTCAGGTATAACGCCCTCTGATATAGCCGTTCTGGTCATAAACATGCAAAAACATAATAGAGAAATATCAAAACATGAATAAGGAACTCTTAACAGACCCAATGTGGGATAATTGGCAGGCAACATTAAACAAAACCTACAATATTTCTATGCCAAAAGAAGCTCTTGAAAAATTTAAGATCTATCTGCAGGAACTTATAAAATGGAATGAAAATATCAACCTCATATCATACCGCACTGAAAAAGAACTGCTCTGGAGGCATTTTACAGATTCCCTGATGAGCATTAACCTAATAGATAAATACGCTGTAAACCCGTCTATTATAGATCTCGGGACAGGGGCCGGGTTCCCGGGTTTTATCTTAAAGACAGCAAGGCCGGATTACGATATTACTTTGGTCGAATCACAAAAAAAGAAGTGCGATTTTCTCGAACATTTAAAAAACGCCCTCGGTTACCCTGAACTTAAGATCATTAATGAAAGGGCCGAAGCCCTGGGACAGGACAGTAACTACCGGGAAAAATTCGACCTTGCAGTTTCAAGAGCTATGTGCAAGCTGGCTCCAAACCTTGAAAATGCCGTCCCCCTTGTAAAGCAGTCCGGCCATATATTAATATACAAGACTGAAGAGTCTGCCTGCGATATAGTAAATGATGCACATATAAAAAAAGTCCTGGATATACTGAATTCAAAGATAATTGAAACATTTAATTATACTATTTGTGAATTAGCACAAAACTTTTCTATAATAGTGCTAAAGAAAGAACTTCCGACCCCGGGAAAATACCCGAGAAGGCCGGGTATGCCTGAAAAACGGCCGCTTTGAACAAGAACTAATTTTATGAAAAAGATAGAACAAGAGACTATCAGCCATTTGATAAAAACTTTCAGGCTTGCGGTCACAAATTTAAAGATATATCCGCGCAGCAGCCAGGTCGTGGTCGTTACCCTTGAAACTTTATACAATATCATATCTTCGGTCCTTGAAAAGGATTCAAGCCTTACATTCAGTAACCTGAACGAGAAACTCCTTATCAACAACTCAGAGCCAGAAACAAAAGAACTCCAGCTTGCATCGAGTGCGATACTGAAAATATTCGGTTCATTGAATATACAAAGCATGACCCTTAAAAAAGGGCTGGGCAAGGAAGAGCTGATAAGCCTTTTAGATAACCTTTTAAAAAAGAAAAGGTCGGATTTTTCTGACTTTCCCCACGTCGCTTTTGACCAGACTGTCTATGTGGCGACAATCAAGGGAGAAGAAAAAGTCGTAAAAATATCCGAGACCATCAATAACTCAAAAGGAGCTATAGTAGGCCTTATAAAATCTATAAGGGAATCCTATGACATAATAGACGATGTGCCTGATTTGAAAACACGGGAACAGCTCTATAACCATATCGCCCAGGAGCTTTCTAAACAGGACCCCGCTACTTTAAAAGAGATTTTTGACAGGCAGCTCCCTCCGAAGATAGAAGACTCCGGCCTTAAGAAAAGGTTATTGAACACGCTTTCAAAGGAAAAGATACAAGACATTTTCGGCGAAATAGCGAACTGGTACGAAGAAGTAAGAAAAACAGAGAACTCCGATTTTTCTGCTGTAGAACAGCTCGGTAAATTAAAGACCTTTATTCATACCATACTGATGACGCCTGCCGCCAAGGAATTCCCGAGGCAGTTCTTTGAAGACCTCCTCAGGAAAGGCATCATAAATGAGATACCGGAATGGTTCTCAGCAAAACCTGAAAAACCCGCAACGATATTTGAGATAGAAAAGCTCCTTGAGAAATCCCCTGCCGAGCTTCTTGAAAAGGAAATAAGGGACAGCCTGCCCGGCCTTGTCGAGAAGCTTTGCCAGATCGATTATAACGATTTTATTTTAAAGCTCGTAGAAAAACTTTTAGAGAACCTGACAAATCCATCGGTAGATACGAGGCTTATCGCTATACAGACTATAGCGGCTGTTTATGAGGTACTCTACATAAACGGGAAAGAAAAAATAATCAAATATATTGAAAGGCCCCTGATCGGTGCCGCTATCCAGGAAACTTCCGGAGATATTTATTTTTATTATGCCGACCTGCTTGCAAAAAGAATATTTCAGAACCTGCTTAACGGCGATTATGATTCTGCGATAAAAATAGCAGAGCTGTTAAGCCAGCAGTCCCATGAAGAGATAAAGCAAAACCCGCAGATCAGGACGGCAGCTCTTAACTCGTTAAATAAGCTGTTCCCTGACATCGTAGAAGTGCTTGTTTCCGACCTGAAATCCGATAATGACAAGAAAAAGTTCGGCAGTATGCAGATAATGATAAAATTCGGGCCCCAAAGCCTAGACCCTCTAATCAAGATAATAAAAGAAAGCGACGATATCCGTTCAAGGAAGCTTGCAGCAGAAGCATTAAAAAGCCTGGGAGAGCCGGCAAGAAAGAGGTTTAATGAAGAGCTGAACCTCGGTCTGATATCCGACGAGATAAAAAGGGTCATTGAAGTTTTAAATATCTTAGGCGATGACAAGATAACAGAGCACCTTTCGATACTACTGCGTTATCCGGACCCCGCCATAAAAAAGGAAATAATGAGGTTTTTGTCCACTATAAAGACAAACCAGTCAAAAGCTATCCTTATGGAACAACTAAAAGATGATGATTTTTCGGTCATAGGAGAGGCGGCAAGACTGCTGTCAGAAATAAAATGTGCAGAATCCGTCCCGCTGCTTATACAGTTATTGAATACCTACAAAACACCTTTAAAACTTCAGGAAGAGCTATGCCTCTTCCTGGGCATACTGGGAGATTACAGGGCGGTAGCTCCTTTGATCTCAAAGTTAAATAAAAAACCGTACTGGTTTTCAAGAAACAAAGAAGAGATCGAAAGGGTCAGGATGAGGTCAGCCTGGTCTTTAAGAAATTTCTCAAACCAGGATGTGCTATCAGCTCTTGAAAAAGCTGCCAGAGATTCCCAAGGGCCAGTTGCTCTTACCGCAAAAGAATCGCTTCAGCTTATAAAAACTTCTTCTAAATAGTTCAGGGAAAATATCAATGCATGAACTAACGTTAAAAACTTTTGATAGGACCCAGTTCATAGATATTACCTCAAAAGTCAGGGAAATACTCAAAAAAAGCGGTGTTACTAACGGGCTATGCCACATTTTTGTCCCGCATACAACAGCTGCAATAACCATAAACGAGAATGCAGACCCTGACGTGGTAAGCGATATAATACAAACTCTTGATAATATTATACCGCAAAACAGCAGCTATGCTCACAGGGAAGGGAACTCCGACGCTCATATCAAAGCCGGCTTGTTGGGGTTTTCTCTGAACGTATTCGTTAAAGAAAAACAGCTTGTTTTAGGGACCTGGCAGGGTATATTTTTTACGGAATTTGACGGGCCAAGGACAAGAAAGGTATTGATAGAGATTGTTTAAGAATTTCAATGCAAAATGAAAATTGCAAAAAGCAAAATTGTTGTATGCACCAAAGAACCAATGGCGGGTTTTTTTAAATAAATCGCCAAAGGCGATACCTTAATTTTAAATTTTTCATTTTGCATTTTTCATTTCCTGTACTTCACCTAGTATTCCTTTGTTTCACGCTGTGCGGCTTTAACTAACATCCTGCCTGTCGCAAGATTAAATTCAATCGTCCTTCCGTAATTTTCACCCGTATCTTCTGCCAGTAACCGGATATTCAATTCCTTAAGAACCTTTTTAACAGCTTCTACATTCCTGTCGCCTATATTCATAACTTTCTCTTCAGTTGCCGACTCGAACATACTTGCACCGCCGGCAATTTTAGCAATGACCCTGTTTTTATCGGCCCCTAATTCTAGCATTTTGCTCAGCATCAAGCGCAGCGAGGTATCAGCAAACTTCATCGGGCTGGCCTGGATCTTTGATAATGTACTGTCGGGCAGCATGATGTGAGCCATCCCTCCTACCTTTGAAACCTGGTCATATAAAACTATCCCCACACAAGAACCCAAACTTAAAGTCTCAAGGATAGTGCCGCTATTTGCCACCTTAAAATCAGCTACTTCTATGAGTATTTTTTCCATTTTCTATTCTTTTCCAACCCCGACTTTGTCAAACATTTTGTCTAACGATTTATTATCCGGGAATATTATCAGATTACCTTTAAGTTTCACGTCCGGCGACTCAAGGAATGTTTCCATCAAGAGGGCATACTCTGAAACTTCCGCAATTTCAATTAAAAGAAAATCAATGACCGCTCCGAGCAGGTCTTTTGCATAATAGGGGACAGAGATGAGTATCTTAAAATCCATCATCTCCGCTATGGCATTTAAGTATGAATTTACCGCTATGTTGCCCAACTCCATTATTGCAGACTTGTTTAAGTCTTTGTCAGAGTATAAATCCGCGGTTAATAATTTTGATAACAGGTCCGAATTTTCCTGAGTGAAAAACAGGAGTATACTGCCGGATATATCATTGGACATCTTAAAGAGCAGCCCGACTACCGGCAATTGGGCGCCTCCCAGATACTCCGGCACTTTTTCAAGCCGCACCAGTTTCACTTCTGGGACGACCATTATTATTTTTTTATCTATAAGTGCCGATAAGGCCGTAGCTGCATGCCCCGTCCCTGTGTTTATAATCTCCCTTAGTATATCCATTTGTAATTTGTTAAATTTATCCATTTGAACCCGCTCCTCCATAAATATCCACGGTATCCAGCAATAACTTAAGCGATCCCGGGTCGGGTAAAATAAAGAAATTTCCTTTTATCTCTTTTTCATTATCATCAAAGACTATCTCAAGGACTACTGCGCTGTCAGCTACTTCAGCTAATTCGATCAGTATTAGATCAATTACCGCACCCATCATATCAAACGCGTATTTTGGCACTGATATAAGAACATCCTTATTTATCATTTTTACAAGTGCGTTCACGAAGGCGCCGGCTATGATATTCCCCATTTCCTTCAGTGCCGATACCTCCAATTCGTCCAGCGGGCGGTTTAGATTGTCAGTTTTTTTATTTAAAAGGATATGCACAAGATTATTCGCACTTTCACAGGAGAAAGTCATAAGGACCCCTCCTGCCATATCTCCGAGCATCTTACAGTAAATCCCAACTACGAGTGTCTGCGTGTCGCCGATAACTTTTGCCGTTTCGTTTATGGGTACAAGCTGGAGCTTCGGCAGGCTCATATTGATTTTTCTTTTTAACATCTGCGAAACGGCGGTTGCGGCATTGCCTATGCCGATCCCGCAGACTTCTTTTAATGTGTCGACCTGCAGGTCAGTAAGTTTTTTCATTAGCATCTTTTCCCTGTTACAAAAATTCCCCAACTCAGGAGAGTGTGTCGCAATTATATTTTTTACTTTTTTCGGTGCCATTACCGTGAAAACGAGAATCTAGTTTCTACGGTAAAAGTATTTTGGATTGTCGGGTCAAGTCCGAGAATGACAGAAAAGTGTAATTATGACACAGCCAGGGTAAACACCTTTGGAGCAGCTTGCACGTTAATACCCGAATTCCTATATTGTTATTTAATGGCTCTTGTCAGTTGTCACTCAAACAATACCTTGACCTTGGCATCATTAAACAGCGGAGAAGAAAAATTTGCCTCCTGCTCATTGATCAAAATACGCATTCGTTTACCTAATTGTTCCCGGGGATTGACCGAAATATAACGGAAAACATCTACTAGTATCGCTTCGGCATCTTTACCGCAGCAATTCCGGATGATATCTCCGCTCTTTATTTCCGTTTCCATAGCAGCATTTTTGCCGTTAAGCAACAGCCTGCCCTTTGCCCCGGGGAATGAATACCTTTCGCCGTTTATTACCACGTTCAGGTCCCTGCCTGACGGCGGGATACCGCTCACAACATCTTTGACCTTCCAGGACAGCTCATTTTTATAAAAATCGATCTCATTGCATCCGTGTAATTTTATTTCTTCCGCTAATTGCCTTTCTTCCCCGTTAACCTTGAGCGCACAGCTGGCTTTATCGAACTCCCTGTCTTCGCCGTCTATATCAAGCAAAATAGTGTTTTTTTCAACAGATCTTAGGTCAAAGCCGAGCCCTGTTAATAGATCACAAACGGTCTCTGCTTCCTTTAATTCCACAGCCGCCCTGTCTTCAACCTCTATTTCAGGGCCGGTTTCTTTCCCGTTAACGATTACTTTATACGGGACGCATATTTCCCTGCCGTTAAATACTATTTTCTTTTCGTTTTTCCAGGAATCCTCTATAACTTCCGATATTTTTTTTGCCTTTTCTTTCCCGTCTTTTGCGGGATAAAAAATGATCTTGTCCCCGTCCTTGACCTGTATATCCAGGGATGCTTCCGTTCCGTTCAGCTTCAAAACCGCAGGAGTTGGCAGTTCGCCCTTGATCGTAAACATTTTTCCGTTTATGGTAATCGTTTTAGCCGCACCCGGAAGGCCGTATATTTTCTTCATCGGGATCCCTCTTGAAAGAAGAGCTGAAAGGATATCAGGTTTTTTCTCGGAAGTTACAACCGTCACTCTTTCTTCATTTAAGGTTAAATGTATCAGAGAAAGCCCCTGCTGTTTTATGCGCAGCAAGCCAATGCCTACGGTTACAGTGGCATTCACACCACTGAATTTGCCGGTAGTATCTACAGCTTTTTTATTTAAATAAGCGGGCCTTGAGCCGATACGGGAAAGGGGCAGGCCAAGCGCTTTTGAAAGTTCTTCTTCAATAAACGGGGTCTGGCTGCCTCCCCCTACCAGGACAACTGCAAAGTCAGAGGCCGCTTTTGCATATTTCCGGACATCTTCATTTATCCTTTGAGATAAATTTATTACTGCAGGCCTTATTTTATTGAATATTTCTGCCAGCGGTTTCTCGTCTTCGCGGTTAAAAATATCTTTGTACCTGATATTTATGCAGTCTTTCTCTGTCCTTTTTATTCTTTCTCCTTCATTGAAATCAACTAGATATTCCGAACAGATAGCTTCAGTTATCATGTCCCCGGCAACAGGTACCATGCCGTAAGCCGAGATCTTTCCCTGATGGACTATGGCGATATCTGAAGTCCCGGCGCCTATGTCGATTAAAATTATATTTAAACTATGCAGATTTTCCGCAACACTGCATTCAAGAGCGGCTATCGGTTCTAACGTAAGATATTCTATCTCAAGGCCTGCCTTCTCCATGACGGCAAACATCGCTTCAAGCACCTGCCGGGGAAGAAGCGTTACCATAATACTTGTTTCTATAGACGAACCGCGGTGGTCAGTAAGGGATTTTATCGATTCCCCGTCCAATTTTTCATCCAGCACCGAATAGCCGGCGCTGGTGTATTCAGTTTCCGTGTCGAATTTTTCAAGAGCTGAGCGGACCGCCTCAAACCGCAGGTTATTGACTTCCTCAGGAGTGATAAGCTTATGGGGAGGCCTTTCTTGCCTTGCTGTGCCGTTAGAGGTTATCAAATTCCTGCCTGCAACTGCGACTGAAACTTTTGCCAGGGTTCTTTTCTGGCCGTGTTCCCTGTTTTCCAGGTGAAATTTGATCCTTTTTACTATAGCTGCGACTTTTTCAATATCGTGTATCTGGCCGGAACGCATTGCCCGGGTCTCATGTTCAAGGATCTCGGAATCGATTATACGGAGTGTAGGCCCGGCTGTATCAGAACCAGGGGCCTGGCGTTCACATACCGCTCCTCTTACTAAACGGGTCCCTATATCAAGTATAAAAAACTCTTCGTTATTATTCATGATTTTTAGCTGTACCGATAAAACCTACGAGATACCCGGCTTTATTTTTCATAACAGTGCCGGTAAATAATAATTTTAGTTCTTGCTTGTCTTTATTGACAAAGGTTACGGGAAAATCCTTGACAGAACCTTTTTTTATCATCTGTTCCAAGGTAGTCTCCTGAAATTCTTTGCCAAAGATGAACTGTATAGGCAGCCCGATTATCTCTTCTTCTGTATACCCCAGCAGTTTTTCCATAGCCAGGTTGACTTTTTTTATATACCCGTTCGAATCGGTCGCGATAACAGTATGCACCAGATGATGAACAAGGGTATCGCTGTATTCCTTTGCTTTACTCAATTCTTCGATCAATTTTTTCTTTTCCTGTAACTGATGGTGTTTTTCAAAAGCATTTTGAAGAGCATTTTTAAGTTCATCGTAATTTATAGGTTTGGTGAGGTAGGCAAAGGCTCCCTCATTAAGCGATTTTACCGCTGATTCCAGAGTAGTATAGGCTGTCAGCATAATTACTATTGTCTCGGGGTATTCTTTTTTTATTCTGTGCAGCAATTCAAGCCCGTTTATGCCGGGCATCATTATGTCCGTTAAAATAACAGGAAAACCGCCTTCTTCGGATTTCATTTTCCCCACCGCTTCCGTAGCAGAACCCAGGGCTGTAACATCATACCCTATGAGTTTAATCGATTCTTTCAGCAGTTCAAGCACGCTTTCATCATCATCAACAATAAGGATTTTATCCATGATTTTTTATAATACCTTAAGAAACGTCAAAAAAATAACGTTCCCGTATCCTAAAACTATTACTCCTCCGGGATTTTTTATATGTAAAGACACAAAGAGTATCCTTATTACTATCTCCTGAGCTAAAAAGAAAACCTAACTATTTTTATTTTCCTGCAGCTGATGATGTTTTTCAAAAGCATTATGAAGGGTACTTTTAAATTCGTCCTCATTTACCGGTTTGATTAGGAACGCGAAAGCTCCTTCATTGAGCGATCTTGTCGCCATTTCCTTGGAAACGTTTGCCGTAAGCATGATTACTAAGGTGTCAGGGTATTCTTTTTTTATCCTGCGCAGCAATTCAAGCCCGTTTATACCGGGCATCATCATATCCGTTAAAATAACAGGAAAACCGCCTGCTTCGGATTTCATTTTTCCTACCGCTTCCGTAGCTGACCCTACAGGGACAGCATCATAGCCCAGGAATTTGGCCGATTCGCTCAGGAGTTCGAGTATGCTTTCATCATCATCAACAATAAGTAATTTATC
Source organism: Candidatus Liberimonas magnetica (assembly GCA_020523885.1). NCBI lineage: Bacteria > Pseudomonadati > Elusimicrobiota > Endomicrobiia > Endomicrobiales > Candidatus Liberimonas > Candidatus Liberimonas magnetica. Next base: position 106,425 of record JAJAPY010000004.1, read on the forward strand.
CATGATCTTCACATTACCGATGCAACATCAAAAATTAAAATAACACTTCCGTCACCTAAAACAGTTGCCCCGCTGAAGTTTTTTGCGTTTTTAAGGATACCGGAAAGTGTCTTTATCACTATTTCCTGCTGCCTGAAGAGCGAATCTACCACCAAGCCGATCTTTGTTTCCCTTATCTCAACTATAACCGCATAGCTATCTTTGATAATATTATCAGAATCTGGCATAGAGAACAACTTTCTTAACCTTATTAAAGGTATGACCTCATCGCGCAAAAGCAGGACTTCTTTATTTTCTATAGTTTTAATATAGGCCGGATCAATAATGGATATTTCGGTTATATTGTTCAGGGGTATGGCATATTTTTCTCCGGACACAATGACCAGCAATGCCTGGATTATAGCCAAAGTCAAAGGAAGGTACATGGTGAAAGTGGAGCCCACACCTTTTTTTGACCTGATTTCAAGTTTCCCATTAAATGATTCTACAAGATTTTTTACGACGTCCATACCCACGCCGCGGCCGGATATATTGGTTACTTCTTTAGCGGTAGAGAACGACGGGTGGCAGATCAGCATAAATGTTTCGTTCTCAGTCAAGTTATCTGCATGTTCCCGGGAAATTATTTCTTTCTCAACTGCTTTTTGGCGTATTTCCAGCACATCCATGCCTTTACCGTCGTCATTGACTTCAATTATGCAAAACCCTTTTTCCCGGCGCGCTATAAGTTTGACCAGGCCCGAAAGTGACTTCCCCGCTTTAGTCCTTTCTTCCATAGACTCTATCCCATGGTCAACGGAGTTGCGCAAAAGATGCACCAACGGCTCATTTATCTCTTCTAAAAGCGTCCTGTCGATCTCTATTTCTGAACCTATGACCTGAAACTCTATTTCTTTTTTCAGAAGTTTTGACAGGTCACGGACCATGCGCGGGTATCTTTCAAAAATATGCTTTACAGGGACCATCCTGGTTTTCAGGACTTGTTCCTGTAAATCCACGCTTATCCTGTCAAACTGCGCTACGGTCGAGGATAATTCGGATATTTTGTGTTGGTTTGCGATCTGGGTCAGCCTCAATTTATTTATTACGAGCTCTCCTACAAGGTTCATCAGTTTATCCAGATGCTCTACTTTTATCCGCACACTTTCTGTTCTAAGCTTTATTGCCTGTTCTTTTTCCGCAACGGCCGTGCCCCCTGAAGGAGAAGGCGCTGTTTGAGGCACTTCTTCTTTGGTTTGTTCCGGAGCAGCAGGTTTTATTTCAGGTTCTATCTTGGCTTCAAGCGCTGATTTAAGCTTATCTAGTATGGGTCTGATCTCATAGTGTTTTTTGTCATCATTGATTATTTTTTCAACAAGCAATTCCAGGGTGTCAAAACAATTAAAAAGGATCTCCACTATGTTTTCCGTTGTCTTGACATCGCCTTTGCGCAGCACATCCAGCACATTTTCCATCTCGTGGGTAAGCGCAGCAACTTCTTCATACCCCATAGTCGCGGACATGCCTTTAAGCGTGTGAGCGACGCGGAAAATCTCATTCAACAGGTCTTTATCGTTAAAATTCTTTTCCAGTTCCAAAAGAGAAGCATTAAGCCGCGAAAGGTTTTCTTTTGCTTCAGAAACGAACATATCTTTGAACTGGCTTAGGTCCATATCGTCCGGCATGATATCCTATTCTCCTTATCAGCTTAACGCTTTAACTATTTCTTCCGACATTTTATTTATCGGTACTACTTTATCGACAACGCCCGCTTCAACGGCATCTTGCTGCATGCCCCAGACCAGAGACGTACTCTTATCCTGGACAAAGGTCTTACCGCCGTTTTTCCTGATCGCCTTTAAGCCGTCTGCTGCGTCAAAAGACTTGCCGGAAAGCAGCACCCCCACAGAACCTTTCTGACAGGCCTCAGCAACTGATTTGAACATGGCAGCGATAGACGGTTTTGACCTGGAATCAATTTCAACCATTTCTACTATCAGCCCACGTTTAGTCTTGTGAACGGTCAATGTTCTATCATAATGGGATACCAGAACCCGCCCGGACCTCACTAGATCGCCGTCCTCTGCGACTTTTACGGCAAAAGGCGTTGTTTGTTGAAGGTGTAAAGCGAAAGCTTTTGTAAAATTTTCAGGCATGTGCTGGGCAACAAGAATACCTACATTCAGGTCTTTCGGAAACGTATGCAGTAATTCCGTCAATGCCGGCGGGCCGCCGATAGACGAACCTATCGCGACAACTTTAGTCACCGGTAAAACAGCGGGCTTATCTAATAAATTCTTTCTTTTGAAGGAACTAATGGACTCTAACAGTTTATTTATATCAACAGAAGCAGAAGCTTTTATCTTTTTTATAAGTTCCTGCTTAACCTGATAGATGTCCTTGGTCCGGGACGGTTTTTGGAGAACATCAACTGCTCCCATCATGAATATATCCGCAGTAATTTCCGCATCTTTTGAAGTAAGACAACTAAAAATTATAACAGCTGTAGGGCACTGTTTATTGATCTCTTCCAAGATCCATCGTCCATCCGTACCCGGCATCAGGATATCCAAAGAAACCACATCGGGTTTGAGCTGCTTTATTTTGTCTAAAGCATCCGGGCCGGAGGAGTCGCCTATAACTTCAATTTCCTTATCAGACGAAAGCATTTCTCTGACAACTTTACGCATGAACGGTGAATCATCAATTATTAAGACTTTTATCATAACATTGCTTTATTAATCGCATCAAGTAAAGCCTGCTGTGTTACCGGCTTTTCCACAAAACCTTTCGCCCCTAATTGCTGGGACTCTTCCATGATTTTTTCCTGGCCCATGGCGGATACCATTATTATTCTTGCTTTCGGATCGGCTTTCATAATTTCCTTCACGGCAGACAACCCTGATTCGAGCGGCATAATTATATCCATCGTAACAAGTTCCGGCTGAAGCTTTTGATACTGAATTACCGCTTCCACGTCACTTCCAGCTTCGCCTATGACCGTATGCCCCCCCCCTTTTTCTAGCATGTTCTTAAGAGTCAGCCGCATGAACTTTGAATCGTCAACGACTAATATTTTTGCCATATTCCTATTTCTCCTTTTTTAAGCTTCTTGCAATGGTTTCTCCAATTGATCACTGCGATTAACATAATTTTTATATTATATATGAATAATATACAAAATAATATAAAGAAATTCAATGCAGGCCAACGGAGTTATGGCTATTTTAAAAAACGAGCTGCTTTGGTCTTTTAACCCTGCGGGTGATGACCCGAAGGGTTACACCGTACCGGCAACACAGTTTCGGTGTATCCCCTTCTTCGCATTGCCTGCTCCGCCGAAGTAGTCTCTATGGCTACGAAGGCCGGGCATCTGCGGGTTTACGCCCGCAGTTTTTCTGCGAAGGGGGACAAAAAACAGCACCCTTTTGCAGGGTGCTGTTAAAAAACATATTTCTTGTCCAAAAAGAATATTCATTTTTATTAAATCTTAGCGCTGCTCCTCCGGCTGAACAGACTGGGCCTGAAGCCAGAGGCTTTAATAACGCAGCCTAATGCGACTTCGTTTATTTGATCGGAGGTTTTCATGGCGCATGTAATAAGCAAACAATGGTCTAACCCGGAATTTGCAATAGGCTTTGGAATTCGCTGCTAGGCTGCTGACTGTATCAGCAGTGTTTTGGCAACATCAACCGCATTACCAGCTGCATCTTTCATCTTCTCGCTGTCAATCTTGAACTCCATGAAAACATCACCGAAGAGCTGCATTATATCAGCAATAGTCCCGACATCATTGATATCCAAAACCAGTTTTCCTGAGTTCAACAAGCTTAAGATGTTTTTCAAAAATTCATAGATATTGCCAGCGCCTGTCAATGACTCTGGTATATTCAAATTCGCAAGTTCAGTTCTTGCCATTGGCTCTTTAACATACTGCATTGATAAAATATAGGCAAATTTCTTAATATTGGCTTCGTTTTGACCTGCATAAAGCCCTCTATTCTTTTGTAAGAATGCGGCAATTTTATCAGCAACCTGAACTGCTGCGTCAGATGTGTTCCTGTCAATTTCAGCCCTTGCAGCAAGCGCATTATAGTAACCAAACCACACATGCAGGTTAGCTTCAGTAATAGGTTCTGATTCAAGGATTTTTGCCTTATCAAGAATTTCTTCGATTAATTTTGCATGCTTGCGCAAGGAAGCTATGCCGAGCCTTGCTATCTCGTTTACCAGGGCAAAGTCATCGGTCAACGAACTATTAGCATCAAACTTTACATTTGCCAGGCTTGCTTCTATGTCTGAGATATCGCCGAAGGCAACAGCAAGCGGTATGGCCCTGGCAGCTGCCACTCTGGTTTTTGCAAGATTTCTGGCAGGAACAAGTAGCGGCCTTATAGCTTTTCTAACTTCGGCATCTTTTGACAGAGTCTTCTGCTTGAGCGTGTTAGCTTCTACAAACTTATTCTCAGCCGCCTGTTCCAAGACTCCCTTAATGAACCTCTGTATTAATTCTTCATATTTTGGCATATCAGCCTTGTCAATTTCAGCTTTTCTTATCAGGTCAAGCACAAAATCCCTTATAACCCGCAGGTCCCTGTTATTGCCGGCTTCAAAAGATACAGCCGGACGGTTAAGGATTTCTTTTAATTTAGCGGCCATTACTCCTTCTTCCAATTTAGCAGAAACTACGCTGTATAAATCTCCGAAAATTAAATCCTTAAGCGCAAGTTTTTCAGCTACTTTCTGGCCTGTTGCATAGGCTTCATCAGCTGTCATTTCATGGCTGCTCAAGATTTCTGCAAACTGGGCAAAAAGTTCTTTAGCTATCCAGTACGGGACATCATTTGAAGAATCGGGATTTCTCTTGTTTTCATTTATGTCAGTATCGACAAAAAGTATGCTGTCAGGAATATTTACATACCCGAATTTACCTACCTTAGACCTCAACAGCTTGAGCGTTGCCTTCAAATTCTCAACAGTTTGGTTCTGTATTCCGTCCTGAGGAATTACAGCTTCAAGCCAGACGTCCTTGTCTTCCTTCATTCCTTCCAAAATACTGGAATCACTTCCTATCTCAAATTTTTTAACAAATTTAAAACCAAACTGCTTGCACAAATCCAGCGTTTTCGTGTCTCCTTTCAAGGCCTCCGGGACATCTACCGGTATAATAGCATTCGGTTTTACCTTGTTTACATCAGCTCTTAATTTTTCAAGGAATGAACTCAATTCATCATAAGTAAGTTCAGATTTAGAAAGATCAAGGCCGACACCTGCATAGCCGCGTTTTATAAATTCATCCCCGGATTTTCTATCAAGCAGATGATATACCGCAGACATTCTTGCAAGCTCCGAATTACTCCTGGCTACAATCAGCCAGCCAAGCATAGGCTCACGCTTAGCATCATAGACAGACTGAATACCTTCATTTGCCTGAGTTTGAGTATTTACTATACCAAATATTTCACTGCCATAGTTTGTAATCAGATCGACATCCGCAGAGATCCCTTTTGCTTTCCTAAATAAATCTGCAAGCTCAGGAACAACATCCAGGAATTTCCGGGCATCATATTTCGTCTGGCCTTCAACGCTCTCATTTACATAGGCAAACGGCATAGCAGGCCTCAACAACGGATTTTTCTCATTGCCCTTGACCATAAACAAGTTGGCTCTTACGGTTTTCCAGGACCTGGCAATATTAGCATTAAGGTCAGTCCACAATCCATGATTTGGATTGCCTTTTTCTCCGTACAAACTTTTCAAGTTACCAAGTACGGCACCGGACACAATATTTCCCGCAGCTGTAAGAAGCCCGGACTTTGCAACGATGGTTGAGCCCATTTTGGTAACTACATTTTTAAAATTCCTGGTGGATGAATCAGCCACATTATCCAAAACCTTCTTCAAAAGAGGCGGAAGTCCTCTATACAAATCCCACGGGCCGAAGAAAATAAGTGCAGAGCGTAGGAACATAAGGTTTTTTTCGCTGTTATTTTCATCCTCAAGATTAGGCAGTCTGTCAAGCTGTCTAACATTGGCATCATTACTGGTATAGGCTTTACCCCTTAGGACAGGCATTATACCTGCTGAATTTTTATCAACTAATATGACATCAGGATTAAAGTCATCCAGATAACTTCCGGTGTCAGCTAATTTCTGGCCTAAGCTTTCTCTAAGGTTCTTATCTTCTTTAATCTGGAAAAACAATTCTCTTATCGCCTTGCCGATAATAACATCTTTATTGTCATCGGCCTGTAACCTTGACATCTCGGAAACAGAAAGATTTAAAACGACTACTTTCTTCCCGTCCTCATTAGAAGCCCTTATCTGGAAATTATAGCCATCCATATCAAGCGTGGGCTTCTCTCCCTTAAAATTAACAATGCTCCCTGCAGGATTTCCTACCTGAACCGCAAAAGACCTGATGCCGGAGTCATTGAACAGAATGATATTCTTTTGACTTTGCTTATCCATGTCTCCGACAAAAACCGGCACAACCCACCTGCCTCTCATCTCAGGCGCCATTTTCATCAGTGCTTTTTCTGCATTGCTGGTTGCTGCTCTACCTGCTATTGATGCTGCAGCAGGTGCAAGATTCACCGTGTTTTTTGCTGCAACAAGAGTAATTCCTGCAATTTTAACACCCTGAAGTTCACCGCGGCCGGTTCTGGTTTCTGCTGTACGTTCTCCAAAAAGCAATGCTATATTAGCTAATGTAAACCAGGTTGTAAAGACAGCTGTAACTATTGAAATAACCGCCAGCGCTATTTTCACGTTGCCTGAGAGGAAAGTATTTATCAGCAGCACACTAACTATCAGCGCAAATATACCGCCGATACTCACCGCAAAATTGCCGACTATGCCTGCTATTTTAACAGGTTTAGGCATATTGTTCAAAACTTCATAGGAACCTCCTGTAAAGGGGTTACCCTTCATTATTTCCTTAAAGGAATTCAACTGTATTTTACCGCTCCTCAGCATCCCGGCTGCTGCAATTATGTGAGCTGCTTCATGTACAAATATGCCAGGCCACAGCATTACCCAGGCAGCAAAAGATCCCTTTCCGGCTTTAGCCCTCAACTCCTGAGCCAAAACTGAAGCTACTTTTCTATCTGTTTGGCCCGGGGCTGATGCAGTCACTCCTTGTGCACCGGGTTTTGGTTTACGATAAATTTTGTTTGTGACAAACTTTGCTAAACCAATACCAATTATAACAGGCAGTAAGGCCAAACCTGCATATAAAGCGTTGGTCAATGTTAAGAACCTCGTTAAATCAAGCAATATGGCCAGCACTGCAATATCTACAACCGCCGCTGTTCCTGCAAGGCCCAGCAACACATTAATCTTTTGTTTATAAGTAAGCGCTTTTTTAGCCTTCGGTGCTGCTGGTTTCTTGGCAACAACAGCCTTAGTCGGAGCAGGAAGAGCCGCAGCAGGTACAACGGCAGGAACTGCGACTTGAGTTGCTTTGAGAGGAGATGCAACTTGAACTACATTTTTAGGCCCATATTTTTCTTTCATCGAATTAAATATTTCCAGCAATTCAATTAGTACGGCGTGTTCATCAAAATTTTTATAGCCTAATAATGCTTTGCGTAATTCGTCTGGAATATCATACAGAAGTTTAATTTTTAGTAGTTCGGGTTCACTAGATAATTGAGATAACTCTGTCCAATCCTTAATAATATAACCTCTAAACCAAAATGCCTGGCAAGCTAACCGGAAATCCATTAACATTGCATTTTTATTGTCATTATATCCTGCCTTTTCCTCATCTGTTGCCTCTTCCCATAATGTATCGGCGGAAACACCAACAATTAAATCAGTATTTAAAACTGCTTTTCCAGAGTCAGAATATTTTTTTATTAATCCATTGCTGAATTTTTTAATCAATTCTTCAGCTTTATCCGACGGCTGAATATAATTCAGAATTTTCCCAGGCACGGCTTCTGCCGTTGCATCTGTAGCTTGAGGTAACGACTCAGGTGCAGGAGCAAAAGCTGCTTGCATATTACCTACCGCTTCAGCAACAACATCCACAGTTTTGACAGCAAGCAGTTTTACCATATCAACAAAATCTAGATTTTCAACTTTTTCTTTAAGCTCAGCGGTAAATACCTCGAATTCTTGTGCAGTAACAGTTTCTTCCTCTTCGTCAAGAAGCTTGGTGAAGAACTTTACATCGCGGTCCAAATTCTCTCCTTCAACACCTGCTGCATGCCACAGTTCATGGTATAAAGCTGCTGTAAACAATATCCTGCCCAACCTGGTTTTTGCTATTTCAAGGAAAGCCTCATCAAAAACCACAACATTGTCTTTTTGGTAACCTGCAAGATAAGCATACTTTTTCTGAAGAGCGATAAGTATTTTTTTATTGCCAAGGCTTATACCGCGGCCTGTAAGTTGAGGATCAGCTTTTATCTCTTCTGCCACAGCATTGTAGGCCTGCTTAATAAGCCTTGCGAAATCATCTGGATCTTTTCCTGTAATATTATCTACAAACTGTTTTTTATCAGCCGGGTCCATTTCAAAGTTTGTGCCTAGTATTTGTTCTTTATTCCCTTCTTGCACAGAAACATCTATGTTCGTTGTCCTGCCTTCACCTTTAAGCTTAAGCACATCCATGGCAGCTAAAGGCATTGCCAACGGAACCTCCTCGGCGTTCGAAACCCCTGCTGAAACAATTTTAAACAATTCATTTAAGGTTAATATGGTTAAGAAATTCACATGATCCGGATTCCTCATCATTTCCCGTATTTGAGGCCTTGCTTCTTCTACCGCAGCTTGTGCGCCGGATAAACTTCCTTCATTCTTTAGCCGGACAGCTTCAAAGAGCAAGGTGTCTACTGCAAGGATCTCATTAGCCCTGGCATTCATCTTAGGCAATTTGCCTATGTCGCTCATAATTGATTTATGATATGATACTTCTTCAGCAGTCCATACCCCCTCTGCAAAATCCGGAACCTGAAGCATATCTGCGGCAGCTATTTCAACAGCTTCTTTTGGCGGAAGCGCCTCTAAACCCGCCATAAATTTCTTTTTTATTGCCGGCACTATCACTAGATCTACATCCTTTTTACTTAAGGGTTTAAGGTCTTTGGCTTCGGAATCTAATTTCATAAGCACTTTTGCAGCTTCTGCCTGGTCATTTTTGCTCATCTTTTTCAGCTTTAACCCTATTGCTATCGGAGCTAATGCCTTTAATGCTTCCTCAAGTAAAGCATTCACCTCCGGGTCATCAAAACCCCTCCCGTTCTTCTTCATTCTGGCAATTACTTCTTTAGCCATATCCTCCAATGCCTTTTTAGACCTCTTGTCTGCCTGCGCCTGCAGAAACCTCAGGTAAGTGGGGTGGCTCTTAACGTATTCAAAGGTCTTAGCTCCTATTACAAATAAATCTTTTAATTTTCCTGAAGCAAGCGCATTTCTTATCAAGCTGGATGAAATTGGAATGCTTGTCCCCATCATCAAATTCGCAGCTAATTCTTTAGGAGGCTTTACGTGAACCCGGTCAGCCGGATCTTCAAACCTGTCTATAAACCTCGCCTTTACTTTTTGGGTGTTGGTATCAAACACATATCTTTCACCGGGATTTTTGTATTCTTGATGATACGGGAATTCTTTTTGCCTATCTTTAGGCACGACTACTGTTGACTCCTTTCCATCTGTATCTGTAAATTTATAAGTCTCCCATCCCTGATTAATTACTAAACGGACTAAGGTATCCTGCCTGAAATTACCCTGTCCTTGACCTACATAGGTATAGGTCCTTTTATTTTCATCATAGAGAAAATCGCCTTTTTTCTTATCCGGAACAAAATGTTTATAGTGGTCCCCTCCGACTAAGTATATACCGGTTGCAGGATTAGCCCCGTTCGGCATGTTTCTATTTAAATCTATGATCCGGAAAAAGTCAGTTTCTCCAAGGAAATCATTGCTGTAACCTATCGGTGAATACTGGGCAAACTCTCCTAATAAGTTTAACGCCCACTCTTCAGTGGTAAGTGAATGCCTGTAATCCACGGTTGCAGGGGTCAGGGCTTTACGGAAATCTGCTCCCTGAACTCTTATCAAAACCTTATCGCTCTCATCCTCAACTATAGCTTTTAAACCCGCCACCAGATCGTGCAGCCTGGTTGCAGGGTCGCTTGATATTGCGAAATACTGGAATGACGGCTCTTTCTTTCCGTTTGGATTGGCTGCCTGCTCCCCTTTTATACCTACATTAAACCTTATCTCCGGATCAATCTTTTTCTTTTCCAGCAATATAGCTATTTTTGCTATATTTTCTATTAAATCAGTTATCATAGGCCTTGCATCCGGATGCACCAGCCCCATCTTGACAACCATTCCTCCTTTTTGTTCATAATTCACAACTATTCCCGTCTCAATTCCCTGCAGCCTGAAATCTTCCATAATACGTTTAAGGAGCTTTTGAGTACGGTCATTTGAGTTAATAGTGTTGATAAGAACCTTTTCCCATAAAGGGCTTACCAGGGCATCAAATTCATACCTGTCTATTTCATCTATCGTCCCATTCCTTGCCATGCTGCGGTCTAAATAGCCTAAAATACCTTCTAAAGAGGCTTTGTCATCCCTTGCATCGCTAACCTGATTAAGAAGCTTTTCAGTAATAAATAAAGAATTATTTCCTACACAGGCATTAGGCAGCGCTTCATCAAAAGGATCGAAAATCTCTACACCTTTTATTGTGACTGCCTGGGGCAAGAGGATGCACAGCCTTCGCGTTAATATGTCTTTATTCAATTTTAGTGTTTCATCTTTATTGTTAGCCAGACAGGCCGCATTAACGGCCTGGGCGGCTTTTATGGCAAGCACTACTTTTTCTTTAAGTAGTTTGAGTTCACGGTCACCAGGCAGATTTTTGGCAAGCAGAGCTTTTATACCTGCAAGCTGAGCCGGGCTGATTTCAGTAAACACTGCCAACAAATTATCTGTATTTCCAAACAATCCTTCAACATAGGCTTCGACATCTGCTGCAGCAGCCGCGGTATTTAAATCTATCCCGATCACCCGCCCGGCATTTATGGCATTTCTTGTATCATTATCAACTCCAGCTTGATAATTTCCACCCAAGGTTTTCTTTGCATCAATTCCGGATAATCCTTTTGCAACCTTACCTCTGAAAAACCTTCTGCTCTTCTTGAAAACACCCGGAAAGGTTCCACTGATTTTCCTCTTGTTCTTCATTATTATTTTTCTATCTGCCTGTCCCTGGCTGGCACTGCTGATGCTCAGCTTGTCATCTATAAGCGAACCCATGTTTATGCAGCCTATCAAATCATTAACCGCGGCAGTTGCCCGTTCTTGAGTCAATGTTTGCCTCATAGTTTCATCGCTGCTCAAGTCAACGCCATACCTTTTAAAAGCCTGCCGTATAACTTTAGACTTACTAAGGGCCTTAGAATCAAATCTGGCAATATCAAGCTCACCCGGCATATACGGGGATGCATCTCCTTTTTTGGCTGTGGACTGTATTGCTTTCCAAAGCACCGCAGTATCTTTTTCCCCGTAAATAGGCGCGTCCGAATCTTCGATTACAGCTGCTATCCGGACCCATAAACCTACGGTATTTTCCCAGATAGGTTCAAAGATTAGATACAGCAAAGCATATATGCCCTGAATTATACCTTTAACTACGGTAATATTAAATACAGGCAGGCTGGTCAACAGGTCAACCCATTTAAGATTCCTTAAGCGTTTATACTGCAGTTCTTGCACTGCTGTCATTTTTTCCGCTTCAAAAATCTTTTTCTTTGTTTCAAGCTCGGTTTTGTACATCTCTTTCCTTTCTCTAAACTGCCTTGTATAATTGTTCCAGACAGACCCTGCCTGGCTTGCGGCTAACGTATGAGGGAACATGGATAACAGTTTTTTCTTGTTTTTCATACGGGTTTCTTTATCAGCCGCTGTTTTTTCCGCTTTTTCAAGACCCTGATTGTCTTCAAGAAGTATGGCAAGGTTAGGAATAGCTATAATAAAATTCATTGCAGCAGCCAATTTTTCAGCAGGAATAGCATCAGGGAGAGCCGGGTTAATTTCAAATTTTTCAAATACTTCCTTTATTATTTTAAAGCCCAGGCTGCTTTTAGGGTCTTTTTTAATAGCTGCAGCATCAATTTCAGCCGCACGGTAGTCAGAAACCTCAGAACTCAGGAACAACAACCCGGACAAATTCTGCCAGATATCTTTGAATACCGCAGCTCTGCCCAGGCCCTTGTCTTCATCCATTTTAATCCATTTTTTGAAAGGTTCTGCCAGAGGAGTCCTGAGCGAATCTGCCAACGAAAGCCCGTTATGTAAAAATGGGCCGATAAGAAAAGCTATAGGCAGTACGTAAAAGAAAAATTGAGCGCCCAGAGCAAAAGGATGAAAGGACGAGATTGCAATAATGGCCAACATTAACGCTGCCCAGCCTACTGACTCGCTGAAGGCATCATATAATATCCCGAACGCTTTGCTCGCCTGTTTTATAGCTTTGTTTCCTCCTATAAAGAAGCCGGCGCTTCCTGTCAGGGAATTCATGGTTTTTAGCGTATCATTCGGGACCAGGGATAAGAAAGTAAATACCAGGCTCCAAAACCTTTTAAAACACATCGTAAGGCCTTTCATTGTTCCGTATCTTCCGGCAAGATGAAATTTTGAGTCTATCAGCCAATATATGCCTGCAATTAAGGCTATTACTGCCAGAGGAATAAAATAGGCCGGCGCTGCAAATAAAGCAGCAGGAGCAGCTAGTAAACTCCCAAAAAATATCTGTTTTGGATAAGAATATAATAGGACTATTCCCATAGCTACTCCGGCAGCCACAAACAATGGAAGCGTAAGTGCCGGCAGGGTAAAAAATGTAGCTGCGGCAAGCCCTAAGCAGGCAATAGATGAGATGAACAATAATTTCATCGGGCCTTTTAAAAATCCAAATTTTTGCAAAATAACCCTATACGCGCCTGAGCTTATAGCCTGGGCAAAGACAAACTGCATCCCGATGAAAAACAACGGCATCGCCAGGTACGCAAACGGCGTAAACGGCAGGAAAAAGGCAAACAAGAATATCAACGTATTAAAGAAAGGCACTACCGCCTGGGTAATATAATGGTCCCAACCGCCCAGCAAGGTAAGTTTTTCTGTCCAATGCAGGAAATTGCTCTGCATGGCCATGGTATAAATAGCAGATACGGTAGTCATAGCTGTAAACCCGCCAAACCTGTTATCAAAAGCGACCATATCACCCTGCGCCATTTCCCTGTTTCTTCCGATGGTTATCCCCGGGAAGTAGGCAGATACGAAGCCCTTTGTCTTTGCTACCAGGGCAAGCTGCGAATCCTCTATGCCTGACTCTGTGGTAGGTAAATCTCTCATAATTGAAAGCCTCGATATAAGAGGACCGTACATATACGCAGTCCCGACTCCTATCATGGCCATAATAACGCGCTGGTTAAACGTATCTTCTTTTATCATCGAATCCCAGGCGGTTCCTGCCATACCTTCGCCGTAGGCAACATCGCGCATGTCAAGAAAACCAAACCCCAGGTCCGGGTGCCTGCTGAATTCATAAGCTGCCTGAGGTAATTGCCACAGCGAATCAATCGTATGTTCCCAGTCCAGGTTAAGAATCATTGCTTCCTTGTCCGTGACATGCATCAAGGCCTTTACCCAGTTATCGGCTTTGTTACCCCAGCCGCTGCCGCCTTTAAGAATGTCTTTGGGCTCATCCCATTCTCCAATCATTGCCAGATGCGCTATTAAATGGCCGTCTTTATCATAATGATTCTCGCTTGAATGGCCGTCTTTATCATAAGCGTCTGACCCGGGCACCCATCCCAGCTCTTCCATGTCTTCCTGTAATGTCGTTCCAAACAGTTTCTTTACATTATCAGAAAATCCCTTATCATAGGATGCTACCATGCGGTAGTATTTCATTACTTCTTGGTCCGTAGGTTCATGGCCCAAGGAATGCCGCAGGAATATCTTATAGGCGCTTAAGGATGCATCATGAGCAGTAAGCAGTGTTTTCTTTACATTGTCAACCCTGTACATTATAAACTGACTGATGATTTGACGGGAGAACATTATATCAAGCAATTGGGTCTGTAAGTCCGATAGATCCTGTTTCTTGAAATAATCACTTAAAAGGTCAAAGTAGCTGTCAGGCATATGAGGCGGCAAATCGTCAGGGAATGGGATATTAAATTTCTCCCTTATCCTGTCAAGATCGACAAAGGTCATGTGTATAAACTCTTTATCCAGGGCATCTAAAATCTCCTGTTTACTCATAGCCATTATGTCAGCTGAGGACCTTTCCTTTGACAAAGGCTGGCCCTTCTCATTATACCCCAGGAGCAAAATATCTTTACCTTCTTTTTTCATGTCCACCAGCTCTCTTATCATTTTTTCGTATGAAAAATACTGGTCTTTATAGCGTTCAATAAACGCCTCTTGCTCTTTCGGCGGTAAATTACTTGAAAGATATTTCAGATATACAACCCAATCTCCGGAGTTTACTTGTTTCACCAGCCTGAACGGGCTCTTTAAATCCCCTCCAGCCGCGCCTTCAGACTGCGGCCTCATATCATCTAAACCTGAGCGGACTACCACGCCCAACTCTGACCAGGAAGAAGGCTTGGTTATTGTCCTTAAGAATGTTTCCGGATGGTCCCTTGCAGCTAATAAAATTTTATTGAACTCATCTGTACTGTGCAGGTTTACCTGGTTAAAGAAATCAACCAGCTTTCTTTGCGCATTAGGGTTTTCTAATTTAGGCAGTGGTTTGCCTGAGGCCAGGGCTTCTTTTAAAGCTTCTGCCTCCTGGGGCGTTACTATGGGCGCTGCTCTCTGGCCTCCAGATTGCTGGCCCAAGAGGACCCTGTCCACAATATCTTCATTAAATACATCACTTAAATACCCGTCATCGTGTACCTTCTTGATAAGTTCCGGCGTTATATCTGCATATACTGAAAGCTGCCTGATCTTGTGCTGTCGTTCCATAGCCACGGTTTTTGCCTCAAGCCCAAGGGACCAGAACGTCCGCAAAGAAAGGATAGAGGTAAAAACAGCCAGGGCAATTCCTATGGCATAGCCCACAGGCAAAATCTGGCCTAAGGCATAATAGGCCGATGTCCCTACCAAAAATGAAAATGTTGTAAAAAACGCCCCGCCGAAAATCGTCCAGAACTTGGATTTTCCTTGTACCCTTTCCTTTGACCCTGTATAGCTTTTTGCTGTTTTCCAGATAGTCAGGTAGAGCCGTACCCTGTATTTAATAATATAAATTACAAAGGAACTCCACTGAAGCAGCTGGCGGGCTAAGATATAATAAATCGGTACAAACCAGATTAAGCTTCCAGGCTGTCCTACCAATACTAAACCCAGGCCTGCGGCAGCGCCAACAATTATAAGAACTTTCTTTAAAATCTCATAGCCATTAGACGTTTTGGTAAACGGGAAAGGATAGTAGCTTACACCTGAAGGCCTGGAAAACCACTGCAAAGCCGCATAACCTAACAAGCAGAGAGGGACAAACCAAATTAAATTTACAAAAATCCCGTTTAAAAGAATATACAGGCCGCCTGCAGCCCAAACAGCTGTCAAGGAGACTACTAAAATCTTGAACAGCACTGAGCCCTTATCAAGAATAGCGATACCCAGGGTCTTGTATTTTTCTTTCTGGTAAGCACGCATACGGTCCAGGAGCCTGTCCCGGACGCCTTCTTTAATATTTTTGGTCCGCAGATCGTCACTGATAGAAGTTACCACTTTTCTTTTTGCATTAAGAAGTATGTTTTTGTCGCGGAAAGCCTTTCGTATATCAAGAGCCGGCACAGCAGAGTCCCGTGCAGGGCTAAGCGCAGGGTCATTGACAAACTTGCCATTTTCATCATACTTCATTTTCTGGCCAGTAAAAGGATCTATCCCGTCTTTTCTGCAGTATTCCAGGAAGTTCCTGAATTCAGCGGTTGCCATTATCAGCATTTCTTTCTTTGCCTCACCGGCAACATTTGTATATTCCTGATAGGGGTTATCCATGTTACTCCAGGTTTCCCAGACTCCGCGGTTTTGGTCAATAATCTTATATTGGTTTCCCTGCCACATTATGAACCGGTCCAATTCCTGGGCCATACACGAATATAAGACAAGCGCAGCCGGCTCAATAACCAGCTTCTCTATTTCAGTAAGTTCCATCTTAAACGTATCCTTGTATTCAGGATATACAGGTTCAAACATCTCGTCACGTTTCGGTCTGGCTGTTTTTCCGTCCCATTCAGGGTAGAACCTCCTAATTAACGCGTCTTCCATTTCTTTTTTCTTTGCTCTCAGCGCTGCTTTTTCTGCATCATCAGCTCCTTTTTCCGGGTCTATGTTAAACCCGCCTTCTTCATAGAGGTCAGCTAAATACTGCACTAAGGGGCCTACGCTTGTAGCAGGCTTGATCAAGGTTCTGATCCTCTGCCTTACGGCCGGGGCAATATCCTCCGAGCCTGTACCTTTGAATTTTGAATCATTGGGTTTACCGGGTTCGACAGTATCCACATCTGGGCCTACAGCGATATTTGAAGGTTCCCTGCCTTCTTTTTTCGCTTTTTTGTTCCTTTTCGTTATATAACTGTCCATCAACAGCCAGGAACCGAGCCAGGTAACAAACAAAAGCGCTGTGGGTAATCCTAGAGTAAGGACAATAATAAAAGTTAGAGCAGCCACAATTGTTATTTTCAGGTTTTCAGGGCGCAGCAAATTTGCAACCGTACTGTTTGCAAGGATATGCTTTGTAACAAAAACATTCATGAATTCATTGAACAATGCAAGCCAGTTACGCGGGTCTGCCGTAAAATTTTTGAATTCCAGTGGTTTAAACCGGCCCGTACTTACGTCCTCTCTGATTCCGCCAATAAATTTTTGCCTGTTCCTTTTGGTTGTTTCTATCAGTTTATCTGCTTTTTGTTTAGAAAGAGTCAGGAAATGTTCATTTTGCAGTTGTTTTGCCTGGCCGGGAGTAAGCACTCCTTGAGCCAGCAAAGTATCAATATTTATTTCCGGGCCATCGACAGACTCTGCCAGGGCATGGACCTCTTTATCATATTTATCAGAAATTATAGCCTGGTCATAAACATAATAGACATTATTCTGGCCTTCAAGCGCGATCACGTAATGCTTTTTTATAGGCCTTTCAGTGCCGTCTTCTAATACCGCCCTCGATTCATAGGGCAGCCCAAGTTCGCTAAAGTAGAGGCGGTAAACGGGCCATTTTTGCCCCTTCATAGTTTCGCCCCTGAGGAACTGCTGGCCCGGTTCAGGTTTTTGGAGCTCGTATAACATGCTTCCATCCTGCCTCAACGCTATTTCTCTTATGTCTTTTTTATCCCAAATTCCGGGATATTCGGTATTGTATAGCAACACATAAATATCCTGGTTCTTTTCATCCTTTCTTTTTTCAAACCTGCGGCCGCTGGAGCGGGACAGCCAGTTGCTGTCTTTCCAGGGATCACCGGTGGGGTCAGGGAAAAGCATGAAGACTTTCCTGTTTGACACGGCATAAGCCTGGGAACCAAAACCCTTTGTCTTATCAAAAGCATAAGTATAGGTTTCTTCGGAAAATCCGAGTTTTGCCAGGAGAGCATCTTCCTTTTTAGCAGCCAGGCTTTTATAATGGAAAAATTGGATATAGACTGCTCCCTCTAGACTGGTTACGTTTCCGTCCGCATCTACTCCCAGACCCTTTATATTGCCGTTCTTATCTAATTCAAAACCATTTAGATTTACAACCGGCAGGCCTTCGGACGTATACCCGGTAACTTTTACATCAGTCCTTATATAACCTGTCTGATCAATTTGATTCAGCAGCCTGCTATATAAAGCATAAGGGTTGCCTGCGTCTACATCAACAGAACCGGGATAGAGAATGTTTGAAATTTCATGGAAAAAAGTTTTTCTGCTTACGGTATTCCCGCTTAAATCAGTATAACCAAATACCCCGTCTATCTTTCCTAAATGCGTTGACATTGAGGTCGGTTTCCAAACACCGTCTTTATACCGCATGGCAACGGACTTGCTGCCTATGCCGAATTTATCAAAACCATAATTATATTTAATGGAATACGGCTGGGACAATTTATTGTCTTTAAACACCTCTTCAACTACTACATTTCCCCTGAAATCTCTCCAGGTGCGGTTGCTTAATAAAATCTCTTTCGCTTCAATACCTGCAATAACAAGGTCTTCAATGTTGGTTACTCCCTTTGAAACTATAATCAAATTCTTCCAGTCAACGCTTTCAAGCTCGCCTTTGTTAACAACTACCTTCTGGCTGTAATCGCCGTTTATGTAGTAAGCTATCTCTGTTTGTAACGGGATGCCCATGCTCGCAAGCCTTCCTGTAAAAGAGGGCATAATTTTGAACCTTTTCGTATCGGCATAATTTGACAACTCGCTCTTATTGACCACAAAAGTTATATTTTTTTCTAAATCATAAACAAAGGTCTTTTTAGAGTCGCTGTATTTAAAATTCAAGCTGTATTCGAGGTTCCAGTAAGCTCCCAGAATAAGAGGATTAGGTTTTGCTGGATCAGATGACAGGGTTTTCCAAAATTTGCTTTTACTGCCGCCGGCTTTATCAGCCAGGCCGGTAAGCGAGCCGACCCAATCCTTTGACCAGCTGTCTAGCAGCGTGCCGTCTTTAACTGCCAGATGGAACTCGCTCAAAAGGACTCTGGTGGCAGAGTTTCTTCTTTCTATAAACACTTTGGTATTTTTAAAATCTACAACCAGCGTATATTCGCCTCCTGCTATGTTCATAGATACAGGCGGCAATACAGTGCCGCTGGCATCCTGGTAATTCGCCAAATCAAACCTGGCGCCGGCCAGCTGTGTCTTTTTAGTTGACTTATTTATTATATTAAAACCGAAATCAATCAAACCTTTTTCATCTATCTTTATCCACGGCTGACTGCCCCATTTAGAGCTAAAGGCCTGATAGGAAGTGGTTACTGTTTTCCCGTCGGGTGAGAGGCCGTTGATTTTTACCCAGATTAATTCTTTGGGGTCAGGCACATCCGTAAAGCCCTGAGCTTTAAGATATGCCGAGAGATTTTTCATTGCCTCTAACCACGCTTTGGGTATATTATTTGAGTCCACACTATTTGCCTTTGCAAATTCACTGTAAGATACTCCTGCCAGAAAAACATATAACTTGCTTTGTTCTTCAGCAGTAAGCTTATAGTCTCCCAACAGCAAATTCGCCGGATTATTTTCTAAACTATCAACCATCTCCTGCTGTATAATGCCTGTACCGGACTTGTCACTTGAAACTACAAGATAACCGCATTTTACCAGAGCTTTGAAAACTTCTTCAGCCTTCTTGTCACTGCCAAAAATAGCCTTAAGGTCATTAAGGGAAACTGACCACCCGTATTTATAGGCATTGCCTGCTTTCTGGACTAAGGTATAGCGCAAGGTGTTTTTAGTTTGTTCAACCGAATAATCTAAAGCGCCGGTGTCGGTTTTAAGGCTTAACAAGGTGCCGTCCAAGCCGACTTTTACCGTGGCATTGTCCACTACCCTGGGGACTAGATTGCCGTGTCCGTCATCTACAAACTCTACAGCAACGTACTCGCCGAGATACTCATAGACAGCTGTCCTTATCGCTTCCTGCATATCTGCCTGTACCTGCGGGTCCGAACTATTGAGCTTGTTATAATCTATGGCGATAACCCTGTCATCCGACAGTTTTACCTTTGCGCCGTTAACAGGGAAATAGCCCATGCCGAAAGGAAGAAGTATCCTGGCTATTTCAGCCGTACCTGTATTTTCGTATTCCTGTTCTGCCCTCTTACTAATAGCCGGCACTTCCTTATCAAAATATTTGCCGTAATTGAAGTTAAGTATTATAGCTGTCCCGTCAGGCAGCCTTACCCGGTCCATTCTTACACCGTTCATGCACTGTTTAAGGTAAGTAAAAATCATCAACTTTTCATTGTCATTAGCGCCGACTGTTAACTTGTGGTAGTCGTCGCCGAGGCTGTCAAACTTATCATCATCAATAATCCCGACACCGGGAACATCAGGGTCTTTACTGATATAACCGGCAGCTATAAGGTCATTAAACAGCGCATCTGGATTACTAAAAATCGCAGCGATTTCTTCTGACCTTACAGTCACAACTTCTCCGATCCTGGGAACCCTGGTAAACAGGCCGGAGCTCTGGCTCAAGGAGCTGGCATTAAAAACATAAGCAACATAAGTTATTTTTCCGTTAATATTAACAGCTTTAACGTTAGAAATGAAAGCGCCAAGGCCCAGCCTGCTTCTTAAATAGGTAAATACGTCCTGCCCATAAGCCTTTATGAAATCCTGCTGCTCTTTTTTACTCATATCCGTAAACGTCTTTTGTATAACACCGTCTTTACTAATATAGCCGTCATTGATAAGTTTACTTCCATATTTTTCCTTAAATTTGTCTATATCAACTTTTCCGTTCATCGAACCGTCAAACATTTTTTTAATGGCAGCAACCTTGGGATCAGGGTTAGAAAAATCTATTCTAAAGAAACCATCGCCGTACGGCGCTTTAATAATGTAATCCCTTTCTCCATCTTCTTCCTGGCTGTCTTTATAATAAACATTGCTTCCGGGGTCTACCGGCGTATAGCCGATAGGCTCGCCGCTGTTATTTATTCCCACAACAACCGGGGTTACGCCTATCATAAATGAATCATCAAAATTCTTCATAATATCAACATACGGCGCTTTCAGCGAAGGCGTTAAGACATACGGCTTTCCCCTATAATTTAATTCAACTTTCCCGTTCTTTAAAAGGACCACGTCTGAAATGTTAACCAGGACCGACGGATTCTGCAGGTCTTCGCCTGTAAGCGCATAAAGGCTTAAGATTTCTAAAGTGTTAACCACCTGGTTCGGGCTTGTTTTACCGTAATTTGGCATTAACAGGTACCAGATTTCCGTATCCGTCTTTTCCGTTGCATCGTCATATATTTTTTGCGCCTGCGGGCTTAAATGTGACCGGTAATTTTCGTCTTTGCCTTCAAAATTCTTAACCCGTACTACATAATCTTTTATAACCCCTACAGTCCCGTCCTCCCGGGTTTCAAGCTTCTCAAGGACATATTCATTCGGGCTTCCTGTAGGCCTGTACTTTTGCAGTTGAGACATAAACAGTTTATAAAGGGTTTCTTTTGTTCCCTTATCAGTGTCTATGCCTATATTAGCGGCTTTTTCAGCGTCAGTTTTGCCGTCAAGCAATAAGACTTTTTCTCCCTTTATGATACCCCCGGTAATATTGTTATTTGCATCTTTTATCTCGGTTATATACCCATTTTTTACTAACTTATCCCAGAGCGGATGGCTGCCTGCGAGGCTTGAAAGGCCATCAACACTATATGGTGTTATGTAATCGCCAAACTGATTTACGTTAAGAAATGCCCTTACCATACCGGCAGCATTTTCTACCTTTGACGTATCTATCTGCTGTTCTCTTGCTCCAATCGCAGCTCCTACGGTATACCTGAAAACAACTCCGTTGAGGCGGACATCAACTATTTTAGTTTTGGGGTCAAACTTTAAGATTTCTAAGTCTTTGTTCTCTTCCATCTCTTCCATTGTATATAAATAAGTCCAGCCGCCCTTTAAAGAGGCCGGTGAAAGCTGGGAAAGAAGAGGAGAGAAGGCGCCGTAAGACTGGTCGTTCGTTAAGAGTTTTTCACTGCCGTCCTTCTGCTTTTCAGTATACTGGCCTACGACTGAGAGCATGAACCTCTTCTCCATCACAGGGCTCTGGTGCATCCTGTACCACTTGCCTCCGGGTGTTTTCGCCGGGTCGGCTGCTTTTCCGTTTACCATATAAACTATGTAGTCATACACATCGACCGTGGTTTCCTGGCCGTTTATTGTGACCTTATCAGACTCTAACAGTGTTTTATACACGCCGGTTTCTTCTGTTGGAGTAAATATACCCTTCCTTAGATCTCCCTTCCACACAAAAGTCCTTGTCAAGCCTATGGCATCTTCCTTGTCTATGGCGTCTTCAATAGCCTTCACTTCTTTACCGGGTGTAAGGATATAGGTATATCTTTTCCCGTTCCAGGTGCCGGTAACTGTGAATATCTTTGTTTTTCTGTCATATTTTACGCTTTCAACATGTGCCTCATCATTCTCTAACTCTGATATGCTGTAAGTCGGCAATATGTCGTCCAGGCCGGGCGACATTTCCCCGGATAATATTTCCCCGGATAAAACTATGGTAAATACACCTTCTTTTGCCGCACCAGCTTCATAGATAGCTTTGGCTGCGGGGCTTGCATACCACTGGAATAGCCTTCCGTCTTTTGTTAACAGGATATAATCCTTTAACCCGTTCTCGACATCTTTTGACCAGACCGTCCCTGTAACTCCGCCGCTTGAATAAGCTCCTTCATTGTTCTTATATTGAGCGATGTCTTCCCTGCCCAGGGCAGCTGTCAACCAGCCTGACCCGCCTGCGCTGTCTATAGCCTTTTCTCTGTCTGTTGCTTTCTTTCCCGGGTCAAGTATACGTTTGGAGCCGTCCGATAAATAAAGTACTATCGTCTTGTCTGCCTTGTCTTCCATCTGGACGGCCTTGACTATATATGTTCCGTTGCCGCCGCTCAAGGTCTCCCTCATCAGCTCGTCTATGCTGTATAACTTGACCGGAGCGGCGTTGGCAGCCACATCCGGAGACACTGTCTCTCCGTTGCGGAGTTTTGCCGTAAGATACAGGTTAGGCATTGCAAAACCGTGGACTTTTCTTATTTCCTGGTACTGGTTCCATAAATCCGTGTCCTTATATTTTGATTTTTCATCTCCTGTATGCGCATACCACCTGTACCATTTGCCGTTTTCAAGTTTCACTATGTCATATTTAGGCTTGTCAAACTCGTCCGTGCCAACTTTCTTTCTGTATACACCGCCGCCCATATTTTCATAACCTCTGACGGGGTTGTCACCAGAGGGGGAAGCATTTCCCAGGCCGAATATACACTCTTCCCAACCTGCGCCAAACTTCCCTCCAAACGAATCGTTAATAGACTTTTCCCTAGCTTTTACAGCATCTGAGAACCGTTTACCCCACTCCGTTATATAGGTCTTGTTACCTACATGGATTACTATAACGTCATCTCCTGCTCTATTTACAGTCCTATCCACCCAGATGTCCGGATCATTGGCAAAATCAAGTTCATACCCTGCCGGAACCTTGTCAAGCTCGCTGTGAGTTTCTTTTGCATACATCATATAAACTTCCCTGGGATTCATATCATACATGGAAGGAGCAAAAATCGTAACATTATAAGCCTCATTTAAGTTGAGTGCATACAACTCTCTAATTTTTGGGCTTGAATATATCTGATACCACTTGCCGTCTTTGCCTTTAGCTATCCAGTCTTTCTGTTTCCCTTTTGAGGTATTAATTACTTTCATATATACCTTGTCAACATTATTGCCGCCCGTTGCATTTTCTACCTCATCATAGCCGTCTTTTAAAGGATCATAATTCCTTGCTTTCAGCATAGGCAGTAACACTATTCCGCCTTTGCCGTCATTCTTACTATCCAGGTTGTCTATTATGTCCGTTATGTTCTTGCCAGGCGTGTATATATAGTCAACGCCTGCTATCGTTACTTTTATCGTTTGATTCGGCCATTCCCCTGCTATAGGTTCTACTTTTTCAATTTGATCAGCAGGCACATTGTCCAGATTATAGCTTTTCCTTATATCATCAATCCCGATACCTGTTAATATCGGAGTGAGCACCCCTGAACCTGCCATACCGTCATCATAAACCTTCGTATTTGCAGGGCTTGAATACCAGTTGAATATCCTTCCCTTATCAGTATCTTTATCTGCTATTAATATATAGTCTCTCCGCTTTACTCCTGTTTTGGGGTCAATAACTTCCCTTGACTTGACTTTGCCGGTTATACCGTTACTTGAATAGTTTCCTTCGTCTTTATCATACGCTTGAAGGTCATCTATCCCTTTTATGGCTATGTTCCAGCCTGCACCGTCTACTTTGTCAATTTCTCCTTCTCTTTTACTTGCATTTTTGCCGGATTCTAATATATACTTCTGCCCGTTTGACAATGTAAGCTCTATAGCAGGTTTCTTGCCTTCTTCTGCAGGAAGCTCTTTGCTTGATACAATATAAATTTTGTCCCCTATATCTTTTCCGAAATATTTATCTACAGTATTGTTATTAAGCCCTCTTGCAGACAAAATCGCAACAGGAGTGCCGTTCGGCGTAGATTTAACATCAGGGACAGCAACACCTAAATCTGCTTTTTGTGCTTTAAATGCAATCCAACTCGCTTCATCCTTATATTTATTGTATGGATCATCAGGGTTCCCTGTATCGCCAAACCACATATACCAATGGTCTCCTTCATATTTCGCATACTTGTACTCTACTCTACCGTCGCCGTCTGCATCCGGCACGCTTTTCCTATAGTAACCGTCTCCCATAGCTTCCCAGTCTTCTGCTGTGATATTTCCTTTGGCAAATATCGCAGGTCCTACCCAGCCTGCTCCCCATTTCGTGCTTTTATCCGTATTGGCTCTGATATTATCTTCTAAAGTCTTTGTTATACGCTCTATACGATAACCCCACTGCGCTACATAGGTTTGACCTGCAACATGCAGAACAAATACAACATCTTTATTCTCATTTATAATTGTATCTACTGTAATGTCGCCGTTGTTTAAATCAATATAATAGTCTCCCACTTCACTTACTTCCCTGGGTGTTTCCATTGAATACATAGTAAAAATATTTGCGTCAGGGTTAGAGATATCATACGGAGGCATATCGTACATCGAAGGGCAAAAAAGCGTTACGCCTTTACTTGTAGGCAAATTCAATGCGTATAAATCCATTATTTTCTGGCTCGAATATATCCCGTACCACTTATTACCCTTTTTTGCTACCCAATCGACTTTCCCGGTTGCAGGATCTAACTTCTTATACACCTTATCCATTGCTGCCCCGCCGCTGTCATTGGCTACCTCAGTATAGCCGTCTTGTAACGGGTCATAATTTTTTACTACTATCCTTCGCAGCAGCACTATGCCGCCTATGTTATTCAAATACTCATCTGCTTTTTCCTGGGCATCCGTAATGTTCTTGCCAGGCGTGTACAGATACTCAGCGCCGGCTATCGTTACTTTCATCGTTTGATTCGGCCATACCCCGGCTATCGGTTCTATTTTTTCAATTTGATCAGCCAACAGACTATCAAAATTAAGGCTCTTCTTTATATCATCAATCCCGAGACTTGTTAATAAAGGAGTGAGCACTCCGTCTGCAGCCATACCCGCATCATAAACCTCTGTATTTGCAGGACTTGAATACAAGTTAAAGATCCTTCCCTTATCTTCATCTGTTATTAATATATAGTCTCTACTCTTCACTTGTGTTTCCGGGTCAATAATTTCTCTTGACTTGATTTTGCCGGTTATCCCGTTACTTGAATAGTTTCCTTCATCTTTAGTGTACGCTTGAAGGTCCTCTATTCCCTTAATAGATATGTTCCAGCCCGCGCCGCCTGCCAGGTCAATTTCGCCTTCTCTTTGACTCGCTTTTTTGCCGGATTCTAATATATACTTCTGCCCGTTTGACAACGTGAGCTCTATAGCAGGTTTCTTGCCTTCTTCCGCAGGAAGCTCTTTGCTTGATACAATATAAACTTTGCTTCCTATATCTTTTCCATTATATTTATCTACAGTATTGCTATTAAGCAGACTCGCAGACAAAACCGCTACAGGAGTATTGTTCTGCGTAGATTTTACATCAGGGACAGCAACACCTAAATCCGCTTTTTGTGCCTTAAATGCAAGCCAACTCGCTTCATCCTTATATTTATTGTATGGATCATCAGGGTTCCCTGTATCGCCAAACCACATATACCAATGGTCTCCTTCATATTTCGCATACTTGTACTCTACTCTACCGTCGCCGTCTGCATCCGGCACGCTTTTCCTATAGTAACCGTCTCCCATAGCTTCCCAGTCTTCTGCTGTGATATTTCCTTTGGCAAATATCGCAGGTCCTACCCAGCCTGCTCCCCATTTCGTGCTTTTATCCGTATTGGCTCTGATATTATCTTCTAAAGTCTTTGTTATACGCTCTATACGATAACCCCACTGCGCTACATAGGTTTGACCTGCAACATGCAGAACAAATACAACATCTTTATTCTCATTTATAATTGTATCTACTGTAATGTCGCCGTTGTTTAAATCAATATAATAGTCTCCCACTTCACTTACTTCCCTGGGTGTTTCCATTGAATACATAGTAAAAATATTTGCGTCAGGGTTAGAGATATCATACGGAGGCATATCGTACATCGAAGGGCAAAAAAGCGTTACGCCTTTACTTGTAGGCAAATTCAACGCGTATAAATCCATTATTTTCTGGCTCGAATATATCCCGTACCACACATTACCCTTTCTTGCTATCCAATCAACTGTCCCGGTTGCGGGATTTAATTTCATATAGACCTTATCCATTGTTGTCCCGCCGCTGTCGTTGGCTACCTCAGTATAGCCGTCTGTTAACGGGTCATAATCTTTTATTACTATCTTTCGCAGCAGCACTATGCCGCCTTTGTCATTCTGATAGGCATCTACTTTTACTTTACTATCCGTCATGTTCTTGCCGGGTGTGTATATATAGTCATTGCCGTAGATCGTTACCTTTATTGTTTGATTCGGCCATACCCCGGCTATCGGTGTTACTGCTTCAATTGCATCGGCCGGGACATTTGCAAGGTCATAGCTTTTCCTTATATCAGTAAGCCCGATAGCAGTGGCGCCTGTCATCATAGGCGTAAGCACACCGTCGCCTGCCATACCAGCATCATAAACTGCAGTATCTGCAGGGCTTGAATACCACTTAAATATTTTGTTGTCATCCGTTATTAATATATAGTCTTTCCGCTTCACTTGTGTTTCCGGGTCAGTAATTTCCCTTGACTTGATTGTACCGCTGTCCATCCATCTTCCTTCTATTGTAGTATATAAAGCCAGGTCTTCTGACCCCTTTGCTGCCGTAAGCCAGCCAGAACCATTTGCAAAATCAATAGCTACCTGCCTAAGCAGGGCGTCTTTACCCGGGTCAAGTATCTTCTTACTGCCATCGTTTAAGAAAAGTATAACGATTTTATTATCCAGCTCTACTGTCTTTGTAATATAAGTTCCGGTACCACTTATTGTATTTGCCATTAGATCAGCTATAGTGAATACCTGAACAGGCTCTCCGTCTACATCTACATCAGGCGTTATTGTACTGTCGTCCGGAAGCGTCGCTGTTAAATACAGGTTAGGTACAGCCAAACCATACGTTTGCCGTGCTTCCATATATTTATCCCAGAAAACCGGGTCTGGATATTTTGATGTAGGAGATCCTGTATTTGCATACCATCTGTACCATTTATTGTTCACATACGTTACAAAATCATATATCGGAAGCTGGGCTGCATCTACGCCGACGAACTGCCTCCATACTCCATTGCCCATATCTTCAAATATCGCACCTGTACCCTTATGAGGCACTTTTAGGTTGCCTTTTGTAAACACAGACTCTACCCAACCTCCTCCGCCAAATCCTAAGTTGTTTATAGCTGTTTCCCTGGTTAGAACTACATCTAACAAAGTAGATCCCCACTCAAGAAGGTATTTTGTTTCTGCGCCGGCAGGACCTATATATACGGCTATTATGTCATTGCCGCTGGCATCCTTTCCTACAGCGTCTGTTCTTATGTTATCGCTATTTTCATCAAACACATAAGGGCTAAAATCATACCCGCCGCTAGACGGGACTAATCCGTAGGTATACATCTTTATAGGCGCAGCATCTATACCCATAGCGCTCATATCAGGCATAATAAATGTATAATTGGTTGCAGCTTCATACAAAGCCATAATTTCCGGGCTTTGATGAACCCTGTACCAGGTAGTTCCTTTTAGTACGATCCAGTCTGTATGAGTAGCGCCGCTAGGATCAGTAACAGTACCTTTCCAAACACCGTTGCCTTGATCAACATAGTTAGTAAGGTCCTCTGTCCCTATCAAAGTAAATACAAGGCCAAGCCCTTTGGCATTATCTATCAGTAATTCCCTGGCCTTTATCAGGTCTCCGCTGTCAAAAATAAAGGTTCCTCGTTCTCCAGCTGCGTCTAATACAACCTGTACAGTCTCATCCGCTAACTTATTAGTGGATATTACGCTAGCACCGACCGGCAGGTTACCGACG
The DNA here is from genome assembly GCA_020523885.1 of Candidatus Liberimonas magnetica. Lineage (NCBI taxonomy): Bacteria > Pseudomonadati > Elusimicrobiota > Endomicrobiia > Endomicrobiales > Candidatus Liberimonas > Candidatus Liberimonas magnetica. The sequence continues at coordinate 134,695 of JAJAPY010000004.1, forward strand.
TTATAAACATGGAAAAGATAACCGTTAACAGCTCTGCCACCGCCTCGAACGAATCTACTTGCATCAGGTGTCAGGACTCCCAACCCCTGCATTCCTGCTGTATAATTTGCATTATTTGTTTCAGATTTCTGCCTGTACCAAACGTTATTAATCATAACTTCAATATGTTTATCAGTCTCAACATTATTATCATCTATAGTTGAAACATTTCTGGTAGTTGTTATCTGAGTATAATCCATTGTTTCCGTGTCAAAACAGGTATTTGCTGTCTCCTCAGGCGTCTCGTCTGTTATTACTGGCAATAAATCGTTAGTTCCTACATTATCAGAATTCCAAATCCAGATATGGCCGTTATATATCTTTATATAGCTTTCTGCTCCGGCTGCGCCTCTCACATATATCGTTGTCTGGCCGGGTACCAAGGTATATCCTTGGGGCGTACCATCTGCATTCTGCGCTACTATGCCAGGTACAAAACCTGCTGCATTTTGCGTCTGCAGGTTGTTCATCAACGTATTGCCTCTGGTACCAGGTTGAAATACAAACGTGCCGTCGCTAT
>JAJAPY010000004.1:135353-166174 GCA_020523885.1 Candidatus Liberimonas magnetica
CCGGATTTACATCCCTCACTGAAGTTATTTGAGCCATTGGTATCGTTGCTGGATCGTAGCTCCCAAACCCAGTCTCTGTAGGCGTAGAATCTGATACAACTGGCATTAAACCATTCGCTGGTAAATTGGTCGTATTCCATATCCATGTCCGTCCAGTAGCACTATCCCACTTTATGTAACTCTCTGCACCGGCTGCGCCTGCTCTGTATATCGTCGTCTGCCCAGGTACCAATGTATACCCTTGTGGCGTACCATCCGCATTCTGCGCTACTATCCCAGGTACAAAAGCTGCTTGATGATTCGCTGCAAGGGAAGCAGTCAATGCCGTACCTCTTGTCCCGGGATCAAATACAAACCTGCCTTGTGTCTCTGTCCCGCCATTTACCCTCATCCCTATAACCGCTGTAAAACTGCCATCCGCTGCAGGTTCTGTTACCGATATCACCCGCTGGGTCACGCCTGCAGGCAAATTGCCCATGTTCACTGTGTCTAAGACGTAAAACATTGTCCTGTTTATCGGGGTTTGGGTCGGATCAGGCACTAATGTTCCGTATTCAGCTCTCCCATGCGTATAATTCGTGTTGTTTATGGCTGATACGTTCCTGTACCAGACACCGTTAATTCTATATTCAAGATGAATATCAGTTGGTGTTTGATCTATATATACTTCACTAATTTGACTGGTATCCACAGTTGCGGGGTCATAAATCTGATATTTAGTTGTCATAGCAGTAATATTAGTCATGCCATGAGCTCCAGTCAATACCGGCCCCAGACTAAGACCTGCCGCGCCTGGCCCTGTTGTCCATCTCCAAGACAGGCCGTGCGCATCTACGTATACAAATTCATAGGGTGAGGCTGCTGTGCCGAGTCCTTTTGTCCGTACCCCTGTTGTAGGGTCCGGCGGCCCGAAAGTTGCTAAATTTTCTGTACCTATAGGCCCGGGCACCCAGGCGCCTTGCGTATTAGCCGGGTCGTTTAAAGGGCTTGCCCAATTGGTCAACTGCGTACCTACTTCCATTACAGTGTCAACAGTCGAACCAGTATATGCAACACTCCCGTCATCATTCCTTATTTGTATTCTAAGCCTTATTACAACCGGTGAAAATGGGTCGTTGGGATTAACTTTTGTTGTGCTGATTACATCCTCGGGAGCTAAACGTCTATAGTCGGTTGCAGCAAACGACTGGTCGTTATATACCGTTACAACTTTGTTCAGTACTGTGTCAAAGGTATATAATGTTGTCCCATTGCGTGTCACTGTTACCTGGTTTCCATTGATAAGGTCATCAATTGTAATTATGCCAACCTGTCCTAACCCGGGAATTAAGGCAAACAAACCGGCATGCCCGGCATTTTGAGTATCAACTACATCTTGATTAAAGTAAAACCCGCCGATAGCCCCGCTAGGTTCATATTGAATTATATAATCCCCGGTTCTTGGGTTATATTCTATTGAGGCTCCGGCTACAGGTATCGGCGGGCTTGGAAGGGGCGCATATTCCCGGAGTGACCCGCCGCCTATAATCTTAACAACTGCACCTGCCCCTATATCACGCACCGCTTCTATTACTGTTGTCATATCAAAACCATTATTTTGCTCATCATATAAATAGATTGTTCCGTTACTGGCATCATAACCCACTAAATATTGGTCCCCGGATATGCCAGCAGCGACAAACCAGGCGTGCAATGCATCTTTTAAATCCTGGGGGAAAACATCGGGTGCCACGGCTGAATCAGGCGGCGGGTTATCTCCTTTAAAAGTATAAAAGTGAGTGTCGCCTGATACGGCTGCGGCATCTAGCAGAGCAACATTCTCCGGCAGGCCGGTAACCGGGTTAATATAATCACCGTTTGCATCAGGATATACTATATAAACTGTTCCATTTGCAGGGTCAACTATTCTTCTCATTGCACCTAAGAACATACCTAAGGACCCTGTTTGAGGGACGGGCCTGGCAGCCAATACGGCCTGGGGCTGGATTTTTAGAATAAAAACTACAGCGGCAACAGGAGCTACTAAAAATTTAAGCCATGGATATTGAACTCGTTTTTTTCTTAATTTTTCTACAACTCCACCAAACATAGGCACAACCATTCCAACAACCGGGAAACCTCCCATTGAAGCAACAGAAGTTCCAGCATTCTTTAAGGCAGATGCCTGAGCGCTAGGCGCAGCTGTCCGGGCGGGCACAGCAAGCCCGGGTGTTTTTGCTTTCCCGGCAGCAGGCACAGCCACCGCCGATGCCTGGGCTGTAGGCGGAATGAGCGCCGCTTTCTTTCCTGCCACAGCAGCAGGCTTGGATACCTCCGCTGCCTTTTTCCTAATGCTGTCTATCTTTGAATACTTATCAGTAGCTTTAACTATATTTTGTGAATTTGTTACATTCTTTACTCCGGTTTGGGCAGCAGTAACTACAGTTGAAACCTGTGTTTTTGCATCCTTCCCCTTTGTATCTTTGCCTAATAAGGGAGCTACGCTGGCATCTGAAATAAAAGTATTAACATTGTCTGCTATGGTATTTGCTGAAGCAGCAAACCCTAACTGGGTAGTAATAACTTTATTTACAGCATCTATAGTTTCTTTTGAAGCTAAGCCGTTAGCTGTAGTCAATGCTGCAGCTTTGGCTTTATCCTGGGCCGCCTTGGTTATCAGCGCAGTTTCATCAGCTACTGATGTAATCGAATCATTTAGCGCTTTTTGATAATTAGCCTTTAATTCAGGGTCAGGTTTTACCTGGTTTGATATTTCAATTGCCTTAGTTATATCCGGCAGGTACAGAGGCATCGTCTGCAGCTTGGTTTGCGCTTCGGTTACTTTATCTAAGGCCAGCTTCATCGAAACATCGTCGCCTTTAAGTCTTGCAGCCTCTGCATCGGCAACTAACTGTTTTATTTCTGCCGCTAAAGGTGTCCTTACATCTATCATTAATTTTGCCCCAGCAACGACTGCCTTATCAGCAAGAGCAAGCGCTGCTTTGGAGTCCGGGCTTGTTACTGCCTTATCAGCTTCAAGAGCTGTGTTCCTGTACTTAAGCGCTTCTTCTAAGGCCGCTAAAGCCTTATCAAAATTTTTCGTAACCTCTGCGGGGTCTGTCTGCGCTTTCGCCATATTAACGGCACTTTCTACGTCCGCTTCTTTTTGCTGTGCTAATGTTGCAGCTAATTTTGTCTTGGCAACCGCAGCCCTTACAAGGGCTGCCTGCACCCTGGCAACTTCCGCATTAGCAGTTTTGTTTGAAAGCACATTGGCTTCATCTGCTGTGGTCTTATAGGCTGCAATAGCATCCATATTTGCCTGGATTTTCTTAAAATCATCATCAGGACTAGCTGATGGTTTTGTTGCTGTAGCCTCAGCTGCTGTTGCAGCATCCTCAGCTAATTTTGCCGCTAATTTTGCTTTGGCAACCGCAGCTTTTACAAGCGCTGCCTGCACCCTGGCAGCTTCTGCCTTAGCTGCGTTGTTTGAAACTGTGTTGGCTTCATCCGCTGTGGTTTTATAGGTTTTAATAGTATCAATATATGTCTGGATTACAGTTAAATCCTTGTCTGTAACTGTCGGCGCTGCCGCTGCAGTATCAGCTGCTGCTGCTGCATCCTCGGCTAATTTTGCCGCTAATTTTGCTTTGGCAACCGCAGCTTTTACAAGCGCTGCCTGAGCCCTGGCAGCTTCTGCTTTTGCCGCGTTGTTTGAAATATCGTTTGCTTCATCGGCTGCAGCTTTAAAGTCCTTGGCACTATCTATGTTTGTCTGGATTAGAGTCAAATCCTTGTCTGTAGCTGTCGGTGATGCAGCTGTGGTATCAGCAGCAGATGCTGCTGATTCAGCTGCTGTTGCGGCAGAATCTGCTATGCTTTTTGCCTTATCTACAATAGCTGTGTTAATATCTGCGTTGGTTTTAGTGATAGCAGCAACAGCACCCGGGACTTTTGAACTCTCAGCAGCAGCTTTTGCCGCTGCTAAATCAGCGTTAAACTTGGGAAGGTCGTCCGGATTTGCCCCTGTTTTTATTCCTTTAAGCGCAGCATTTGCAGCTTTAAGCGTATCAATAAGCGCAGTTTCAGCAGGTATTATATTGATATTCTTTATATTCTTAACTATAGCGTCAGATTTATTTACAGCAGCGGTATTTGTGCTCACTGCAGCTGCAGTAATTGAAGCTGTAATATTGGTTATATTTGCCGAAGTATTAGCTACTGCTATATCTGCAGCGGTTTTATTATCTTTATCTCTGGTTATACCATCCTGGTTTGCGATAACAGTAGTCTTTGTTGCATAATCTTTTGCCGCATTGGCTTGAGCCAGTGCACTGACTGCATTATTCAATTCAGCAACAGCCTTGGCCATGTCGGAAGCTTTGGCTGCTTCATCTGCATTTTTAGCTGCAGTACTTGCTGCGGTTTCTGCTGCGCTTCCCTGATTCGTTGCGATAGTTGAAGCCTTGGTTACAGCGCTGTTTACGGCTGAAGTTGCATTTGCCTGGGCAGTCTGCGCCTTGGTTAACTGCGGGTTAACTCTTTGTGCATATACATCCGGCAGTGGATCGTTATCGCCTAAACCCAGCAATTTCTTTATAATAAGTATCTGGTCATTGACATTCTTTAATTCTGTTTTTGTTGTACCCCAGCTATTATTTGCGCTCTCAAGAGATGCCTGGGCGTCCTGCAAGGTAGTTTTTGCAACATCAATACTGTCACTGCTCTGCTTGGCAGAAGTTGCGGCAGCTTCTGCATTTGCAGCTGAATTTGTTATCCTGGTTATGGCTACCTCTACATCTCCATTTTTGATAGCCTTATCTGCATTGTTTATCGTATCCTGGGCATGAGCCTGGTAAGCTGAGTCAATTTGGATCTTATTATCTATAACTCTTTTATCCAGTGCTTGTTTATTTGCCTTTGCGGTATCCCTTTCAGTTTTTGCAGTTTTCAAGTATTGTTCCGCTTCGGCTATATTTCCAGCAGCTGCGCTTACAGCTGCCGAGTTAGCATCCTGGATAGATTGCTTGGCATCTTTCATTATGATAACTACATCGTTGATAACTGAAACCTGGCTCTTCGTTGTATTTATGCTGTCCAAGGAAGCTTTCGCATTAGTTACAATTGTCTGTATTTGAGTTTTATCAACTCCTGAGAATTCCTGTCCCTGAACAATATTGTTTGCCTGAACAATAGTTGAATTAAGCGTAGCTGCGTTAGCTGCTGTACTGTTTATGTTATTCAATATGTTACTTGCATCAGTTATCGCGTCCTGTACATCGCCAATCTTTGCAGCTCCATAAACTTTTGACTCATCCGCTGCTATCTTGGTTAAATTGGCAGTTGCATCTGTCTTTGCCGCATCAAGCTTTGCCGCAGTATCGCCGGCTAACTTAACAGCAGCATTCATTATAGATGTTTTAGCAGCAGCTATTGCTGCATCAGCATGCTGTAGAGCTGCATTGCTCCCAGGCATTTTTGGGTCTGTTATTGCAGCCCTGGCACTAATAGCGCTCTTCAAACTATTATAAGCGTTGTTTAAACTTGCAATATCATTCGTCTTTGTAAAATTTGAAGCTTCTTTTGCTAATTTAATTACATTTATTGCGGCATTTATAGTTGAAACCTGGGTTTTTAAATCTCCTATCTGATTTAGGGAGTTCTGGGCATTGTTTAGGAAGACTTGTGTTTTGCTGTTATCGCCTAACGATGTTGCAATTTTGTTTATATTGTCAATCTTGGTTTTTAAAGCAGCGGCATCGTCATATACCTTTTGCACATCTGAGAGCGCTTTTTGTGCCTTTTGCATCGCAGCATCGCTTACTGTTTCTGCTCCGTAAGCTTCTGATTCAGCTGCTTGCACTTCAGTTAACTTGGCAGTAGCATTTGGTATTGCCGCTGTAACTGACGCTTCTTCTGAACCGGCTAATTGGTTGGCAGCATTTATGACTGCTCCTTTTGCTGCATCTAACTTAGCTTTTGCCTGGTCCACAGCGGTTTGGGCGGCATTTACCGCATCTTGAGGATAATGTTTATCTGCTGCTGCTTTTTGAGCTTTCGCATTCTCTAAAGCTTGCACTGCTCTGTCGTAAGCTGCCTTGGCATCCAGCCATTTTGCCCCTGCATCTGCAATACTTGCGTCATTCACTGTTTTAACAGCCTCTTGCGCACTATTTGCCGAAGCTGCAGACCTGTTTGCTTCTGATACAGCCAAAGCAGCAGCGTCCGCAGCAGCTTTACCCGCAGCTTCCTGATTTGTTTCCCTTGTAAGAGCGGCCTGCGCTGTAGCCAATGCCGCTTGGGCATTCGTATTTGCAGTTTCAGCTTTTGAAACAGCTGCATTTGCCCTTGAGACATCACCCTGAGCGCTTGCCAAGGCACCTTGTACTGCGGCAGCGTAAGCAGGGCCTTGATTTGCTATATTTGTTATAACCTGTACCTGGTTTTGTGCTGTATCCCTGTTCTGTCTGGCTGAATTCATATTGTTAGCCACGTTTTGTAAACCGGGCTGCATATCATTAATTATTTTCTGCACAGCAGCCGAGCTGGCTGCACTGTTGGCTGCTGCAGCTTTCGCCTGTAAATCCGTTACAGCGCCTGCGGCAGTATTTGCCGCAGTATCTGCGGCGTCCGCAGCAGTTTTCGCAGCAGCTGCCGCAGCATCTGCAGCAGCTTTTGCAGCAGCTATCTGTTCCGGCGTCGGGCCTGCCGGTGTCGGCGCAGGGGTTGGCCCTTTTACCGGAGGAGTTACAGGTTGATCTGCCGGAGGCTGAGGAGGTTTGGTGGTGTCATAAAGCCCTGCAGCCGCTACGTTCTGGGTATTTTTTAGAACTACAACTAAACCTACGAGAGCACCCACTAAAGCCTTAACTAAAAAGGATTTAGCTCTCCTGCTTCTTTTTAGTTTCTCTATAAGTTGGCCTAACCCAGGCAGTACCATTCCAATCATCGGGACAACACCTATTGAAGAAGCTAAAACAGTTCCTGTATTCTTTAAAGCAGTTGTTTTTGGAATGCCCTCTATTTTAATAACTTTAGCCTGGTTTTGCGAAGAAGGATTTAAATTCGGGTTGCTAAAAGCGATCTGCCCTGAATGCACTGAAATCTGCCCGATATCTGTAAGCCTTAGGCCTGCGAAATCTTCAATAGGAATGTCTATCACGCCGCTTTCCGGTACTACATAAACCTTTTTGTTCAAGCCTTTAGCTTGACTTGCGTTTTGCAGGTCTTCCTTTGGCAGCAACCTTACATAAAATCTGGTCCCTGCCTGTTCTTTCGGAAAAGTCAATCTCACCATCATATAGCCTGAGAGATTAAAAGGAGTATTTTGAGGAGCATTTAACCAGGATGAATACCCGTATTGATCTCCCCATTCACCCGGAGTGCCTGCGAGATTTACAGGAGCAGCCAAAGGCTTGATCTCGGGAACGGTTGGCGTGGGTGCAGCAGGTGTCACAGGAGCAGCAGGTGCAACTGTGGCAGGAGCCGGGATAACAGCTGTAGGAGCGGCATTGCTGCCTGTTACAATAATTTTTACAGTGTCATTTTTTACAGACCCATTACTACCAGGATTATTTAATTTATAACCAAAGAACCCTTGACCTACTGCAATGTCCAGAGTTTCAAAGGTCGCATCTTCGCCAACTGTGATTTTTATCGTTACCTTGCCGTCTACTACGTTAACTCTACCGCTGTAGTATTGTGAGCGAGCGTTAGTTTCTTCGCCTTTTTTGACAAAGTTATATCCGACTTCTCTTATTCCAGGAGAAACATCAAAAGTAACTGTTATTTCCTGTCCGGCTTTAACATCCAAATATCCTATCTGGCTTAACGGGATATTGGCAGACTTCCAAAGATTTCGTCCTGACGGGTCTGCATAGTATTTAGTAACCAAGGGATTGCATTCTTTAACAGTGAACTTTTGAGTGCAAAGATACACTAACTTCCATCCGCTTGAAGCAGCGCTTTCAAACCATCTGGTGACAGTTCTCCATCCCCAGGTGAAGTTAGTCCAGTTTGCACCTGATTCTGATGTCGAATAGGGGTACATCCCATTTTTAAACTCGTATTTGTCAAGGGTAGCCCTGAACACATTTGCTAAGTCTTTAAGCTCTCCGGCTTTATCCGGATATTGCAAAGCCAGGTACTCTAAAACTACTATATATCCTTCTGTCCACTCATGGCTTATAATGCCTTTTTGCCTGGATTCCGGGCTAAAGCTCATGCCGATAACTTTTCCAGCCTGATCTTTAACGCCAAAAGTTGCTACGCTCTTCATTATCAAGTCATAGCTAAATCCTTTACCATATATACTATCCCAGAAGACCGGGCTAAAAGATAAAATTCCCCAGCTTTGGACATCTGAAGCATCGGCTTTTGAAGGCACCCATTGTTTTGTATCGGCATTGAAATGGAATCCCTGAATAAGAAGCCCGTTTACTAAAATCCTGTCTTTGTTATTTCTTAGAGCTGTTTCTATTTTGTCCGCAGCTTCCTTGTATTTATCAGCAGCGGTTTTGTATTGTTCATCTTGGGTTTGATTATACAACTCGTTATATATTTCATACATTTTTGTGAGTGCAGAGTAAGTTGATTCAATATTTTCAAGAGAAATTTCATTAAAATAAAATGTTTCATCAACAACTGGGTTACCAGCTTTATCCTTAACTACATTACCATGTTCATCCTTAACTTCATAATATTGCCCTTTAGGGCCCATGCGGAATAGCCCGTTACCTTTGGTGCCGTCTTTTATTTGAAATTCTAAAAGAACATCTGCAAAATTCTTAGCCTGCTGCAGCACAGCTTGAGCTTCCTCTTTCCTGTTATTAAACATCAAAACCCGGTATAGTTCGGCGTTAAAACTTATCATCCAGGCCGTTTCCCCTGCTTTTACATTCCACTGGTTGCAGTTTTTAGCATCGGTTGGAGGAAGACCTGTAAGCGGGTCATTTCCCCATTCCCAGGGACAATGTATGGAAAAAGGCACACCGCCTAAGGCCCTGACCCTTGCGTTTACAGGATCAGCGGCGACCTGTTGGGAAGGTGTACCAATAGGCAATGTCGAAAAATCAAAGGGCTTTGCTGCATTATTTGCCACATAGTATGCTTTGGGGACTGTATTTAATAATTCATAATATTGAAGCGCAGCATCTATAACTTCCTTATCCGTTGGATAGACCCTTAACAAAGCAATTAAAGCAACTGACCAGTCATACTGGACCAAACTCTTTGTTGCTATAAACCTCATAGTAATATCTTGTTCAGTCATGCCGGTAAAACCTTTGAACATTTGATCCAGCGGCATATTTTTATTTTCAGGTGCTATCAGGAAACTCGTGAACCCGCTGTGCACCCATTCAAGAAAAGCATCCCGCATCTTGCGCATCCGGGGGTCATCTGCCTTCATATCGGCAATTGCAGTCGGCGTTATTAAAGGAGTTTGCATGAGCTGGGCAGTAGGTGTAGGCTGGACAACAGGAGACTTATTCAGTTGATTCTCCAAATATCTTTGTACCTCAGCATATCTAGCGTCTTTAAATACTTCCACTTTATTATTTATATTTACTATAAGTACCATTCTTACGGCTTGAGGTAGTTGTGCCAGGGCATCTTTTTCATCCTGGCTGAATATACCGTCTTTGTAAATTTCTTCTAAAAGCTGACTAAGAGCTATGTTCATGTCTCTTTCGAAATCGCCCTTTTTATTTTCCCACTCCCCTCTGTCCCATTGCGCCTGCAATGCTCTGACCACCCCATAATGTTTTAAGTTATCAGGAGGGGTGAATTCAGCTTTTGGCTTTGCTTTAAGCTGGAAATTAGGATCTAAATAAAGCAATACATCAACGTATCTGGGATCTGCAAAATCTTTAAATCCTTCAATTGTGTTATAGCCATTTGCTATATCCGCTAAAAGTTGATTTTGTACGACTTTAGGAAGGTTATTCAAGATTCTTTTATCATCATCGGTTAGTTTGAGTTTAGTATTATCCGGGTAAATTCCTTTTAAAAACAAAGCAAGATATTCGTTCGAGGTTTGAGAGATTATCTTAACACTTGAAAGGTTAGCATATACGATTTCACCATCAAATTCCAGAACAAAAGTTGTTATCTTTTTTTCAGTTTGTTCAGGCATTTTAATAACAAATGTATCCCCGGTAATCCACTGAGGGTCTAATTCAAAGTCTGGTTTATCCGTATGGCTACCATCCAAAACAATACCTATCTTTATATTTCTCGGAAGAGACGTATCTGCAAATTTCAATACAATATAGTCATCTTTATTCACCTGCGGACCCAAAGAGCCGTGCGAGTCTGCGGAAAAATAGAAGTTTCTAGTGTCTTTTGAAGTAGCCGGTATAGTTCCTGTCCCTGAACTGAGTTTATCTGCCCCTACTTCTATTCCTATACCTTTGGCTACCAGAATTGGAACAATCCCAGGCAGCGGTTGAGGTGTTGCAGCCGCTGGCAGAGTTGCAGTTGCCTGCGGAGTTGCAGTCGGCTTGGGCGAACATGAAGTCAGCAAAACCGTTGCAAACGCAAGTGCAGGTGACCATCTTCTATTTAAACCCCCATTTTTCCGTATTAGCAATGCGAGATAAGTTAATATAAGTGATGCTATCACTATCCCAAATATTCTTGACACTGAAGGCATAGACATATTGACAGCCTGAGCCCGTGCTGCTTGCGCTGCTGCCTGAGCTGCCGGCTGAATGCCTTGAGCTGCGGGCTTGTTTGTCACACTCGCAGAGGTAATACCGGATTCATTAGGAGCAGATCCGTCATGGGTATTAGACTGGTTTATTTGTATATTTATGCTTCCATAAGTCATCCACATTCCTGAATGTACTTGAATTGTTTTCAACTTCTTTCCTATCAGATTTGCGGGAAAATCAAAATTCAAACTATACCCGCCAGTCCTTGCATAAGCAGGCATAACAGTATATCCATAAGAACCGTCCTCTGCTATAAATATTACTCCAAGCTGCGGATTAGTCTGGGGCATCCTCATTTCGTAGCCTGATACGGTAAGACGCTTTGTTGCTTCCATTTGAACCGGCACAGCAAATGTACCTTCATCATATATATGTGCAGCATCCGAATGCTTTGTAAAACTGGTAATAGGCGCAGGTGTGGGTGAAGGTGTGGGTGAAGGTGTGGGTGTGGGCGCTGGTGCAGTTTGTTTTATAGCAACAGGAAGATAGGTTTTATGCGGTACAACAACGGAAACAACCGATAATGTCCCGCTATTTGTTTGATTTTTTAAATTTATACCATACGAGGTATGCCCATTATTGAATGTAACGCTCTTGGTTGCTTGTTGCGAATCAAGCGAAACTTCAACAGACGCCGTGGGCCCGGATACGTCAGGTTCTAAATAAGGGATATTATATGTATGAGTAGTATTGTCACGTGTATCAGTGGCAGTAATCTGAACGAATTTTTTGCCATTAAGAGTAACCACATTGTCAGGCGCTGTGCCTTTTACATGCACAATATATGCATAGGGTAAATTTTCTGCCGGATTATTTGCATCTGAATTTGCCGGAGGCATATGCACCATGAAGTTGTTTACACCGGCATCTGCTGTATTGAATTTTACCATTAATGCGTTTGTCGCTGAAGTAAATCCCCCGGTAATTTCCCACCAGAATGCAGAATATTGCCCGTTAGGGTCTACGTAGGCACCATAAGTCCCTATTGCTGTAATATTTTGTCCGGGCTGGAGAACCGTTCCCGCCTGCCGGGCTGCCTGATTTTGAGCTATTTGCTGCTGCGATACCGCCGGTGAACCAAATCCGAAAGTTTTAAATATAAACCCGGTTACCGCTAACGAAATTGTCCCTAGCATCCCTGCAGGCGCCCTGGGCTGGGCCTGTGCTGCCTGCGCTGCCTGCCGGCTGGCATTTGCCTCAGCAGCTGCTTCACTTGCTTTTAATGCAGCTATATGTTGTTTTGCTTCTGTTAACTTGGCATTTGCCTTATCAAAGGCTGATCTGGCTGCTTCAACCTTCTTAATTGTACTGGTCATAAATCTGGCTTCTGATCCCTGTGCTTGAGCATATTCTTTCTCAGCGTCCTGTAATTTTGAGCGGGCATCTTCTACCTGTTTGGCTAAGTACCAGACAGATGACTTGGAAGCCTCTATTGCTTGAGAAACTGCATCTTGGGCATCCTGCAATTTTTGGCGGGCTGCTGCAGCCACTATACTTGATAAATTCCCTTCAGCCAGGGATTCCTCAGCCTGTATCAATTCTAATTGTCTTGCTTCCTTTTCAGCTTTCAGAACGGCAAGTGCTGCATTGTATTTTAGTTCTTCAAATTTATCAGAGTCTATTTTTTTAGCCGGCTGTTTCTGATACTTTGCAAATACATCAGCAGCTTCTTGCGCTACTTTTTGGGCCTTTCTTTGCTCACTAATTCTGTACCATTTAGCTGACTGCACTTCCTGTGTTGCCTCATATAATGTCATATTAGCTTTTTGTACTGCCTGACTGGCAGCATCTGCATCAGCCTGCAGTTTTAGACCCCGCGGCGACTCTGCTATTCTTGAAGGAAGGGTTTCTAAAGAAGCTGCTGCTGCTTTGGCTTTTTCTGCTTCCGTTTTTCTGGCTGCTGCATCAGCTTTTAACTCCTCAATTTTTTTATCATAAGCATCTTGCTGGTCCTCAAGCCAGGCAGTTAACTGGGCTTCCTTGATTGTGCGGGCCGCATCCTGCCCTGCCTTTGTAAACGGTAAATTTTGAGCTTTCCAATAATCAATGGCAAATACCTTATCGCTTCTGGTCAGCTTTCCAATCTTACCTATTACTTCATCAAGCTTTTTGGAAATTAGGCCTTGTTCAGCGGTATTCTTTGTCATGGATGCAATATATGCGGCCTGCATCGAAGCATAAGCTGCTGAAGTTACAGCAGTTGCCTGCCCGGCAACCATACTCCCTGATTTTGACTGAGCCATTGCATCATCTGCAAGTTTTTTCTTCGTTTTTATTAAAACAGCAAAACCGGCAACTATTACAGCAAGAAGCCCTAAAAATACAGGCCCAAGCGTAAAAGTAAGCGTTCCTGAAATTAAACCTAAAATCATCGACACACCTACGATTGAGGAAGATACAAGAGGCAAAATTACCATTATGTTTGAAAGGGTTTGATCAATAAAGATGCTTGTAAATTCCAGCACGCGGCTGGTTTTTTTACTGCCAAAACTTTCACCAGAGAGTTCCCTGGAATACAACAGCCTTTTCGACATCTGTGCCATCATAACCAGGCCCACGCCTCCGCAAAGCATCATAACAAAATTGCTTAGTAAAGCTATTTCAGGAAGCGAAAGTAAGCCCGCACCTAAAACCAACTTAGCCAAGAAAAATAATCCTGCACCGGAAACAAACAGCTTTGCAATTGTAAACGGCCCTTTTACTTTTGTTTCATCTTTGGCTATTTTATGCGGCAAAACATACATTCCAACTATATAAAGGGTCCCTAAAACCACCCCTATTCCCATACTTACTGGAGAGACCCCGAGTGCAGTGACAAAACTCGCTATCAAGGCAAGTATAAAACCGGAAATAACATACTGGAACTTCCTTTCTTTAAGCTTAACCGGCTCTATTGGAACCATTTGCTTTATTCCAAGAAAGGTTAAGCCAGCCGCAATAAGCCCGACAGCTGAAGTAACAACTGCAGCTACTATGGCTACAGGGCTAGCCATGGCAAATGCTATAACAAAGGATACAGGCACTGCAATAAGGGCGCCGCGCACTGTAAAGTTCAAAATAATAAAGAAGAAATCAACCGCAGAATTCACATACCCTTTCAAATCCTGGTTGCTGGTCAATCTGCTGAAATATTTTCCTGTGCTGCGCCCCACATGGATACGGTTAAGGTATGTCCGCTGCAGAGTTAAAATGGCTATGAAAACCGCAAAAGCGATCGTCCCAAGAATAAGAAGTTCCGGTGTTGCATAAATGCCTAACTGCACAAGCATTGGAGACAGCACATTTACAACTTGTTTTAAGGCAAGGTCGCTCAACATCTGGCCGGCACTTAAAATCTGAAGCGGATTAAACTTTTTAAAGTAAAATAGTGCGCCAAGACCGGAAACTATTAAAACAGGTATCGCAACCTTACGGGCTTGCTTGACGGCTTGCGGCCAGCCTGTTTTTAGACTATCTTTTATCTTCTTTACCGTAGAACTTATCCATTTGCTTGTTTTAGACCTGGAGGCTTCTTTTTTGGCTTTTTCAACACTTTTGGCAAGCTCTTGATCAGTTTTAAGACTAACTGTTATTTGTAAACTCATATCTCCCAATGTCCCTTGAACTTCGTGTAAAGCTTTAATTTGTTCAAGCGCTGCCTCTATTGTCGCTAGATACCCGGTTTTAAATTCTTGAGCCATGGTTTCTGCCAAAGCTGTCAGAGCCTGGTTGTATTCTCTTATATTTGCGGCTGTATCCGGATTTTTCTTCTTTTGTGCGTCTTTAAATTTGGCTTCAATTTCCTTCACCCTGGCTGCATAGACTAGTTGTTGAACTCCATAATAACCCAGGACCATTTGTTTTATTCCTGTCCTTACTGTTGTAAAGTTTTTTGAAGCTTTTTCCGCTCCCTCTTTAGCAAACAATCCTTCTAATAACTTCCGCTGTTCAGGGCTCAGCAAGTCTAATTCGCCAGCTTTAAGGGCTCCATCCCCGTGGGTAACTGCTTTTTTTATATTTTCTATGCCTGCTTTGGAACCAAAAAGAGCAAGAGCTTCTGTTTCTGCCCTTTCATCAATCATAGTCTTTATAATGTTCGGGAATTCAACTTCAATTTTTTCAGCCATATTGCCAAACAAATCATCAAGAGCCTTGTTGTATTCCCTCATATAATCAAAAGTGTACGCTTTCGGGAACATAATCTGTTCCTGGGCATAATTAAAGCTTGTCTCTATATCGGTCAGCGTAGTTTCAAAATTAGACCATTGCTTATCATAATATTCCAGAGCATGAGCCTTTAAACCAAGCCTTATCTCAGCAAGTTTTTTAGGAGCATCAACTCCGTAGTTGCGGGTCAATACGGCAACTAATAGTTGCAGCTGCTCAGGGCTCAGCAAGTCTTTCTCGCCTTCTTTGAGGGCTTCATTGCCGTGGGTAACTGCAGTCAATATCTGTTCTCTGCTTAAAAAACCTCCGCGCCTGCCTGTTTTTTGAAATGCCAGGTATTTGTCTGCATGCGAATCAGATTTGTCCAGGGAATCATGAGTTGTAACAGCCCTTTGCTGGGCAACTGACAACTGCAAAATATCTATTTGCCTCATTATCTCCTGGCTGGCTGGATTATCCGGCCCGATATAATCATTTTCTCCTAAGGAATCTGTTATATAGCTGGCTAACTCAGGAAAATCTTTAAAAAGAGGGTCTTCTTTTGACACATAGAAATTGGCTATACCTTTTCTTGCGCGGTCCTTTGCCTGTCTTTTGAAGAATTGGTACTCATCCATGAATGCGACAAATACGTTTACCCACGTCTTAACATCAACACCTGTCCCGAGCAGCTTGTCTCCAAGGACTATAACTTCTTGCTCCGGGTCAGTAATAGCGTGCACAGCTTTATAATCTGCATCTGTACAGTGTTTAGCATCTACCCTTAAAATTTTAAGTTTTTTGCCAATTTTTGCATTTACATATATTTCTGTTCCATCTGTATCTCTTGCCTTTGTGTATCCTTCTTTTATCAGCCTTTCCACTATTTTTGCCTTGTACTCATCTACAACATTTGAGTCCTCAACAATGACCAGGCGTGTACCTTTTGTTTTTAGCACATCTTCTAAGCACTGCTCATGTTTTTTCTGTTTAGTCCCGAATATATTGCTGTTTACAGCCTCTTGTTTTGAGCCTTCTGTTGTGGGTATTTTGTGTATCTTATACTCAAACGGTGCGGCGTAATCAGCAGGTATCGTTCCTGAACCGCCGGCAAACTTTTTATGTAGAAACTCATCATAATACTGCTTATGGCTGACCCTTGCTTCTGTTTTTGTAAAAGGCGACAGCCCTTCTACAGCTATGCCTGCCATTAACTCAGCAAACTGGTGAACGCCTCCGCTCCATTGTTTCTGGGGTTCAAGCGCCCCTATAGCCTTGTTTATAATGCTGATTTTATTTACTATGGTCACCTCATCAATAGCTGCCCCTTTAGACACTTCAGCCAGCACATCTATGACAAGGCCTATCCAATACTTTTTGTTCGTATAAGGAGAAAGAGCACCTGCTTTAATACTAGCTGTCATTAATTCGTTAACTTCCTTTGCAATTTTAAAGAGGTTTCGTTGATTTTCATTTGCTAAACTGGCTAGGTTTTTATTCTCTAATAAACAGTTAAGTGCAGCTGTTATATCATCTTTTATACTAAAATCAACTTCTTTTGCTTTTTGCCTTAATTTTTCAACAGTATCTTTTACGGTACTGGTAAGCTCAGCCTTGTAATCCACCAGGTTTTTGTACTTAGTCAAAACCTGCAGCCCCATAATCAATGTATTTGTTAACTCCTGAGTATCAATACCTTGTAAAATTTGAATTCTTTTAGCTTCTTCCAATATCGTTCCATTTAAATACTTATTACCATTTCCAGTTAAACTTATTTTTTCTTCCTGGCCTTTTCCTATTTTTTCATAATATTTTCCTTGTTTATTATTTTCAATAATAAATTTGGCATGCTTTTGCACTAAAACCAAAAGCTGCCTTAATCTTTCTGAATCGTCCCGTTGTTGTCCGGACATTATGTAATCTGTGGATAAGGCTTGAGCAAGCGCCTCGTGCACTTCGTCAGCTAATTCAACCGGCGCCCTTTTTACAGCTATCCTCATATCAGGATCTGTGGCTTTTAAATCACCTATATAATCAAAACGAGGCAGGTCATAGCCTGAAAACATTATATCGCATCTTTCTTCGGGTTCTCCGTAGTACAATTTTTCCTTTTTATCAAGTTTGTGCCAGCCGCCGTCCCTGTACACCCTAACAATACCGGTATCCCCTGCTTCCTTAATATTGCCTGTCTTCCATCCCAGCTTATAAAGCAAAGGTGCAAGCTGGTCAGCTTTTTCAGCAGCCAATTTATTGTCTTTGGTTGTATGGTATATTAAAGCGTCTTTGCCATCCGTAGTTTTCTCTTTGGCTATCGTAAGATAAATGTGCATGGCCAATAAATAGCCGTATGTTTTTCCTGCACCAGGATCCATTTCATCTACATAAGTGCCTTCCTTGCCTATTAAAAGAGAAGGTACAAGGTCAAGCCCAAAGCGTTTTTGAGACAGCCATTTCTTTTCGTTAAAGCCCGGGCCTACTGTATCTCTAACTTCTTTTTCAACTTGTTGTATCAATTCTTTAACCCTTTCTACCTTTCCACCAAAATTATCATTGGCGATTTTAGTTATTAGCTCATCTGTTGTGGGAACATTTTCTTTTTCCTTTTTGGGGGCTCTCTTGGCTGCTGTTTTCTTTTTGGCTTTTAGTTTTGAAGCTATCGCGTTTTTAATTCCAGGGTAGGTTAAGTATGCGGCTGTTATAATATTTGTTACCAATACAGTCCCGGATAAACCCAGGACTAAAACTGTTGACAGGCCGGGTACCGCAAGAGGCACGGCAGCTAAAAACATTCCTAAGCTAAGAGCAAATATTTTAGAACTTCTTTTAACATTGTTAAATGTTCTGCTAAACGTAGCTCCAAGCCCGGCTTTTCCTGCACCCCAGCCCTCCAAAACGAAGTATGGTATGTGAGGCGCATAAAATGCCGCAAAAGCAATAAAAGGTAGGGCTGCAGGGCTACCTGGTATTAAAAATATAGCAATTAGTACCAAAGCAACCGATAAAATAACACCTGTAACCACAGCCCCGTTTTTTTCATAAAGATTCACTGCTCTTTCAAGTTTTTGCCGGTTCTTGGCATTAAAAATTATTTTG
Source organism: Candidatus Liberimonas magnetica (assembly GCA_020523885.1). Taxonomy (NCBI): domain Bacteria; kingdom Pseudomonadati; phylum Elusimicrobiota; class Endomicrobiia; order Endomicrobiales; genus Candidatus Liberimonas; species Candidatus Liberimonas magnetica. Next base: position 153,266 of record JAJAPY010000004.1, read on the forward strand.
AAAGAACTATCTACTGTAAAGAATTTAATTGCCCGTTGTTCCCTGGTGCTTATTTCATTTCCAATTCTATTCTTTGCATCTCTAAGCCATTGAACTGATCTAATTGACTTGCCGCCAGCCCAATCATTTATTTTATTTAACCTGACTTTAAGTAATTTAAAGATAGCCTGAATAACAAGTTTTGTTCCTATTCTCGGTTTATACACAACCTCCTTATCTGCTCCAGGGAATTGTGCCCCAACTATATTTGAAGCTGCCACTATTCTAGCCGGGATGCTTTTAACCCAACCGGCCATTTTATTTAATCTAGATTTAATCAATCCAAAAGCAGCCTTAACATCTCTTACTTTTTTTATTTTTGCTAGTTTTTTATCTGTTGCAGTTGCAAGCTCGGCGCCTGCTTTGTAAAATGTTTTATTCCAAAACTTATGGAAAGCCAGCACTATTTTTACGGCTTGTTCTTTATTTACAGGCGATAACCAGTACAAAATATACATAAAAGCAAGGCCGGCATTACGCAAAACCATCTGTAACCTGCTTTTATTATCATGGGCCTTTATAAAGGTATTCCAGGCCTCTTTGCTGCGGAAAGCTCCAAGTACTGCATAGAGTTCATACCCGGGTGCAAAGCTGACTGCATAATCAAAATAACTTTCATTGGTTAATGGCTGTCTTTGTTGATTATAGCTGGTCTTGGCGTCATTTGTTCCTTTATTAATTGTTATAGGTTTTTCATCTATTGAATCTATTTTTGCCGTTTTAGCCTTACCGTTATCTGTCTCAATGTTAAATTTCACGACCTTGCTGTTTGGGCTTACAATGTCCTTAAATATAAGCTGTCCATTTTCAAGAGAGAGGACACCTGTAGCTTTCAACATACCTGTATTTAATTCATTTATTGCTTCTTCTATTGTCTTTCCGCTGTTAAGCAAAACTACAACAGCGGTTTCTGCCAGGCTCCAGTTCTTTATGTACTCCGGATTCTGCGAAAGGGACTGGAGGGCAAGGGCCTGAAAAAGGATCTTATTCTGTTCTTTTGCCAGTTTCGCATATACCTCATCTGCAAACTTTGAATCCTGGGTCACGTTCGGGGTTATTATTATATGAGATATTTTCTTTTCATCAAGGAGCTTTGACACGCCTTCGGTATGGAACCCTCCTGTAACCATAACGATTATTCTTTCTGCTTTTTTAAGCGCCTTGGCTATGTCTTCTGCCTGGTCTTTACCTGCGGCTGCAGCAGAAGTTCCGCAAACATCTTTTCCCAGGCACATCTTAATAAACGTAGAGTTTCTTTCCTGGTTAACCTTATAAAACTCGGAGAAAAGTGTTTCATAGCCTTTGAATGAATTAAGCCTGTCATTACCTATATATTTAGCCCACAGGTTTTTAAATTTACCTATATTGTTTAAAAAATAGTCGTAATCATCCGCGGACATCTTATTCCTGTAATAATCATCGAAATAGCTTTTAAATTCAGTCAGGAACACGGCATCGTATTCGCTCTGATTTGAAGCAAGCCTGGCAAAGATTTCACTGGTCAGCTTTTTCTCTTCATAAACAAGGTTAAGAGGGTTTGCTTCCTGGCTTTTCTCGATATAGGCAAAAAATTTGGCCAGCTCAGGGTACCTTTCATTAACGTTAAGATTAAGGCTGTGATCCTTGGAAAGTTTCATCAAATACTGGAACACTTTATCTGATTTTGAGAAATTATCCGTGTTGTCAAGCAGGATCTTATAGGCCCTATAAGGCAGTTTTTCCTTTAATATGCTTACATATTCCTGAAGGTCCTTTGCTATCTTTTTGTATTTAATACCTTTTTCAAGGTCAACAACTTCCACAAAGCACTGCAGGTTTGGATAACCGTTTATATCCATATCAAGCTTTTGGGCATATTTACCCAGCTCTATATAAAACTTCTTCGTATCTATTTTACTATTCATATAGTTCAAAACGAGTTTTTCAAACTTTTTCTGTTTGGAATTAAAATACCTTTTTCTTACCGGGGTAAGGTCTGCATCTGCATCGCTCAAGGCTTTATCTATTTCAGTCTTATCCTGAATTATCTTATTAAGCCTCAGCAAATTCCCCCTGTAACTATTCTCGTCTTCCAGGCCCAGAAGAAAGTTAGGTTTATTATTAATTACGGAATAATATTCAGAACCAGTAAGCTTACCCTGGTCTATAAGAGAATCCAGTATTTTCTGTTTTAATGCCTTATCTTTAACGGAACAAAGCCAGGACGTATCAACATTTCCTACAGCTCCCTCGATGTAGATATTAGGGATTCCGTACTTTTCAGTAATAAGTGATATTATGCCGTTAATATTGCGCTGGACTTCCGCGTGGCAGTGCAGGTCCTGGATATTTATCACAATGTCTTTGCTCTCGTACAGCTTTGCTTTTGTTATCCTGCCTGAAGTATAGGGTATGGAAAGTTCATTAAATACCTTTGCAAATTGCTTTATCTCCTCTTTCCCTTTTGCCGCAGAAGCTAAAACCTCGCTAAACACTGATGTCAATAGAAAGCATACCAGGACCAGGACCGCAGTAACCTTGGTAAAGTTTATAACCCTAGCCAGAACATGCAGACCGCCCTGTGCGCTGCCAAGAACAGCAGGCACAAAGGATACAATATCCCTCACTGCGATCTCCTTAAAAAGCATCTTTCTCAGCCAATTGAAAAATTTGTTGTTTAATAAAATTTTTGTGTAATACATTTTTTTCTCCCTAAAAGAAAAACCCAGCTTATACTTTAAGCTGGGCATTTCTTTGTCTATTTATATTTTTTGAAACTATATATTCGATGGACCCCCTCGGAAGTAAAACGAACATTGCCAGAATAAGCATTATAAAAATGTTAACAGGGGGAGCTGCGTTTTGAGAGAAAAAAGCCAGGAAAGCATCCTTACGGTCAACCATAAAAGGAAATGCTGAATCTGTCTGGTTATAAATTTTCTCCAGCTTTGTTCTTATTGATTTGTTCGTAAAATCATTGACCAGAGAATAATCTGCAGATGTATTTTTTTTAGTTTTAGAACTTGTATCGGAAGGCCTTCTTGAAGCGCCAGACGAAACACAGCTTCTGCCGTCGTAGAATATCTTATATACTAGATTAATCGGTAGCGATGATAACGTAAAAAGCTCCAAAATCGCCGACTGGTTTCTAAATGCATTCTTAAAAAGTTCATACTCATTCTGGTCTATGTTAACTTTAACCATCAACCCGTTGATGAGGATCGATGCAATTACACAACCCGCGATCAAAATATTCAAGCCCTCAGGTTTTAGTACTTTATGATAATTAAATTTATATTTAATCATTTTTTTACCTAAATTTACTTCTGTATTATAATATATAATATTGCAATATAAAGAAATAATATAAAAAAAGGTGTAAAATATTTGTGAATTTTTATCCGCTGAAAAACACACTAGACCCTGATTTTACAGATTGAACCAGAGATTGTTGGTTTTTTTCAACAATCTCAAAACCTCATTGTTACACCTATCCTGTGAGATCCCGTGCTTTCCTGAATTTCAAGCGGCAAACCAAAGGCATAATCAATTACAAGTTTGTATTTTGAAGACAGGCTTATTTCATAGCCCAGGCCTGTCGAAATCTCGCTGGTTCGGCAGCCGAGCCTCACAGCAAAACGCCCGTCAAAAAGCCAGGTTTCTAATCCGCTGCGCACATCAACCACATCAGCTCTGGATACATAATCAAGGGCGAATGTAAAATAGGGCAGCTTTAAAAACGGAAGTTTTGCATTATAATAAGATACTCCTACGGTATTTTCACTTTCTACAACGTCCTGGGTTTTTAACCCCATATCGGGCTTGGTAATGTTCTTGCTGACAAGACCTATCTTTATATCCGTTTTAGGAACAAAAAACAAAAAGCCGGCATCAAATGTTACAGCATCTTTTGAGCTCCCTGACTCAAAAACAGGGTCATTATAGGTCCTTACATCCAAAGTATATTCTTTACGCAGGTATTTAGCGTTAACCCCTAAAGCCAAATCTTTTTTTATTAAACGTCCATAGGTAAAGTTGCCCGTATCTTCCCTGTAAAGACCGGGAGAAAACAGCGACGACCAGGTAAGACTTAAACTGCCGTATTTCTTATTTAAAGGATGCACATAAGACAGATAATTAAGCCCTAGATCAACTCCTTCTAAACCCGTAAACAAGCGTGACGACATAAAAGTGACTTCATTCTTAGAGATTTGAGCTATCCCGCCAGGATTATATAAAGAAGCGTTTGAATCATCTGCTACAGCTACAAAAGCACCGCCCATACCTGCAGGTCTTACGCCCCAGCCGGAGTCCTTGAAAGCTCCAAAAACAGGGGTAATGGATAAGGTGTAATGGGTAAGTAAACAGAGAGCAAAAACAATAAAAAACATATATTTTTTGAAATATATTTTTGATTTATTATGAAGCTCCACATGCATGGACATTCGGCTGAACCCATTCGAAAACTCAGGACAGTGAGTGAAATCGAACTGCTCAGTCGAAGCCCCCGTGGTTTTCAAGACTGCGTGATAAAAGTGATTAAATAATGCTTTTAATCTTTTATTCATTTCATTTACCTTTATTTTCTACTTATCACTTATACCTTACCCCTTATCCCTGCCGTTAAGTTATTTCGCCACAACCACAGTGCCGCTTATGATATCCTTTCCTTTTTTGATCTGATAGATGTATAAACCGCTCTCAACTAGTTTTCCATTTTCATCTTTTCCATCCCAGGCAAGGTTTGCATTTCCCGACAGCTGCCTTATCCTTTTTCCCGTGATATCATAAATATTTACGACGTCGTCGCTGGCTAGTGCGCTAAAGTTAATATAATCATTCTTTGTGTCAACAGTTGCCGGCGTTATTATTCTTTCTTTAGGCCTGTAATCATCGCTGGAGAGTGCGCTAGCTACAGGAAAAAGCGCATACATGCTAAAATGTGTAATCCTGTCATAGGAAACCACGTCCCTGGTTGTGTCAACATCACCGCCCATGTATCTCCAGGCCACGCCATCCCACCAAAACATCCTAAGGCTTGTATCAGGATAACTTGTTCCGTCAACATAGTCATTATCATTTGAATCTTCAAAGGCCAGGGATATTTTTGCAGGTTTTTTAAATACAAGCCCTTCCGGTTCAAAACTATAAGCATACACCGGTTTTTGTGAAACCGCAGGTGGGCTGCCGTCAGCAAGTGTTGAAGGGACAAGCTCGGTTATTTTAAGATTTATGCTTGAATCTATTGCTCCATCAGGAACCTCAATTGAAGTAATGCCCGTATAAGGATTCCCTGTAAAAAGATATGCCGTGCCTCCTTTATTTGTAATAGTTGAGGTATTTTCAGAGCTTATAGGAACTTTACAAAAGAGGTACTGCATGGCACTAAAATCTACGGTCTTTAAAATGATATCACTAAATTTGCCTTTTATTACTTCAGCATAATTCCCGGCTGTATTTGGCCAATAACCGTGTTTGCCGTTGGTACTGACAGCTTCCATACGGTAGTAAAAATATTGAGCGCTGCTGTTTTCTATAGTCATTGTAGTCGTAAAAACAAAATAATCCGTACGATAGGAAGCTATAATGGTTTGCGTAGAAATTTCGGTATCTTTATCCGTGGAATAATAAATATTTACATGGGAGAGAGGGTAATCGTTGGAAGCACTCGCCTTTATGCAAACCATTCTATTAAACGGAGAGATTTGCTGCAGGGGGTCATGGGCAACAGTAACAGGGACCAGATTAACCGAAGCTACAAAAGACATAGCGTCTCCGATAGTAAAAGAAACCGGCAAGGGATGGTCAGATATTTTTATCGGTGTATTACGTCCATTTTTTTGAGCTATATAAACAAAATGCTTAGCATAGCCGTCGATCAGGTATAACGAAAGCAAGCTTAATAAAGCCACAACAAAAGAGATTTTAAACCGATAAGCTTTAGGCTTGTTAACATTGCCGTCATTGCGGCCCCGTTTAGCCGGAGAAGCAATCTTGCTGCAAACTGAAACAGACTGCTTCGCAGTCATGCTGCTATCAATAACAGCCGTGCCCCATAAACCTTTTATATTGGTGATAATCTTTTTTAGCTTTTTCAGCATTCTTTCATCACTCATCCTTAAACCCAGATTTTGTAATAGACTTTGGAATTCGACATAAAATAGCTTCATTTTTCTGTCTAAAAAAGTTCAACATACCACAGCGGGTATGCCTGCACTTTTTTAGTGCAGAAAAATTTTGCTCTTTTTCGTCTCGGTTCTCAAATCCTATTGCAAAAGCTGGGTTACAACGTCTTGCCATACCAGAGTGTTTCTATCAGGCCTGGCCCTGAAGTTGCCGGACAATTTCACAACCTTCGGAAGATGCAGCAGGGTTTAAAAATAGTCGGGCAAACTACGGCTATTTTGCTTTTTTTAGCATCTTTATTTGTTCATTTGCCAAGATAAAATTATAACTTTTTTTAACCCTTATAGTTACAGGTTCAGTGGTCCAGATTTTTAGCACAGCTTTGTATTTTCCGCCTTTCAAACTAAACCCGTCTTTTTTGCCCTGATACGTTTCTGTCTGCTTGGGGAATACCGGCCAGCCCTGTTTTAATTCAAAATTCCCTGTTTTTTTACTTAATAAAAAACCTTTACGATAGATTTCAACGCTGCCAAACGGCCTAAGCAATGAGTTCCCTATATTGGATACCTTTGCCATCGCATTGACCTCGAAAGAATTCCCTGAAAGCTCAAGGTCACCGATATCCAAACCGAATTTTTCAGTATTTCTTATCCTGACATACACAGGGATACTGTACTGCGTTTTTAACATCTGGTCAGCCACTTCTCCATTTTTTTCGATATTTTGTACCAGATAACTGTTTAAGACCATAAGAAAACCTTTTGCATCTTTTGGGACTTTAACTTTAAATTTAACTTCTTTCGTTTCCTCCGGTTTTAAATCAAACTCACGCACCGGCATTTCAAACCAGGTTTCCTGCTTCATACCCGTGTTTTCATCAGCAATGTAATAATCTTTCGAATTTACATCTACCCTGACATCATTTTTTTCCTGATTCGTTATCTTATAGGCTCCCTCAAAAACATCCCCGGGATCGCTCAAATACTCAAATCGCATCGGCAGAATAGATATGCCTGCATAAGCAAGGGAAAAAGAAAATAGGACTGACATCAACAACATCAAACAACGTTTCATAACAATCTCCTTATGGAATAATATAATCTAAAATAAGTTTGTTGGTGGTATATTGCTGCGCATACGAATCGTTCAGCCGCACCGCAACATAAATAAAAGTCTGCGCGCTTGCGGGTGCAGGGCAAGGCTGTAGACCTGGAGCCGGATCGACATCTGTTCCTGTGTGGTCTGCCCAGTATACCCCGTCCAAACCGTACGGGCCTACCCCCTGAGACCAGACCCTGATGTATTCTTCCATATTAGAAAAATACGGCCCGCCTGAAGCAGTCGTCTGGCTCTTATCCTTCATCCACCTCCATTGATAATCTGTAAATCCTTCTGATCCATCACCCCGGTCTTTTAGCCACACCGGTGTGACAGGAGTAATCTGGCTGGTAGTGACCTTCCAGCACATAGCCAGCCCCCAACTCGTGCTGCTTACTCCGACTAAATTAAAACCTCTTCCTGTCGGAGTGCTTAGAGGGCCTATATATTTTGGGTTTGCCCCAGGATTACAATTGTCCGTATAAAACTGAACCACAAACTGCGGGAACGTTGTGTTTGCAGTGACAGTTATCGGATAATCTGCGACTTTCCAGGTTTGTGAACCTGCTGTTATGGTACCTCCCCATGTAAGAGTGCTACCCCCGTTTATGTTTGCCTGTATAGTTTGCAATCCTCCCCATTGCTCTTTTATGGAATAATAAGCCTGCCTTATATTGCGGTCGGCCACATTTGAAGATATAGCGCAAACCCCCCACCACTCCTCGTTCATATAAGGGTCAGAATATCCGGAAGCTGTCCAGCCGGAGGTTGTATCGTGAAGGCTGACATTGCCGGCTTTCCACCATTCATCACGCCATTCAAACAGCACCCCGCCCAGGCATCTACTTGTGCCGCTCGGGCTTAGGTTGCCCTGTATTTCACCCCACAGGCCCAGCAGATAATTACTTTGCGTAACCTGGTCATAAACACCAGAGCTGCCATTCCAGGCATCACAGCCGTATTCGGTCAATAAAAGAGGTTTTGCTGATTTTCCTACAAAAGTTGTGAATAAATTTCCAAAAGTAGGGCCCCTGTAAACTTGAGTTGACCAGAAATCCAGGTGCGCCATAAAAGCATCATTAGCTTTATACGTTGCATTGCCTATTTCAGCGATTTCAGCATTAGCAGTAGTTACCGGGTGAGGAATTATGCCTTGTGATTGCTCCAATTCATGAGCAACCTTTGCGCAGGAATCAACAATCACATACCAGTTAGCCCTCTGAGCATCAGTAGTCAGGGATTTATTGACTTCATTTCCTACACACCAGAATAACGTGTACGGGTAATTCATATGGCTATAAACCATATTCTTAAATCCCGGAATTATACTATTTGTTCCCGTCGGATCATTAATCACATCCGTAGCGCTGACAGGATAAGTAAGAATGACATAAATTCCATTGTTGAAAAACTCCATAAGCGCATCGTGACTTGACGGCACCTTGTAGAGCCTTAAGGTATTGGCGCCGACAGCTTTGATCAGGTTGCTGTCTTTCCTGTAATTATACGTCGACACAGACCAGTCATAGGTATAATTCTGGCCCACAGGCGTAAACTCGCCGCAAAAGCCCTTAACCGTAAAAAGATTATCGTCCACATAAACTCTATTGCTGGTAATCTGGACTTTCGTAGCACCTGGCCCTGCTACGCCTATAATGCTTACAGTCGCTGTTCCTGTAGCGTCTCTCATAGCATAAACTCTGGTTTTATCCCCGATTTTATCCGTCGAATTTGCCGTAAATACCGTAGAGTTGCCGGATGCCGGGTTGACACTGCCGACTGTGCTGTACTGTACTGTCCAGGCAAGAGGAGGTGAAGGATCGACAACCAGTCCGCCAGCATTATAAGAAGTGGCGGTTAAATTCTGAGTTTGGCCCTTCATTAGTGACGGAGAATTAGGAGCAATGTTTATTGTTGTGACCGCTCCGCCCGGCGCAAGCCACCTGACATTGTCAATATAAAAAGTTTGATTAGGGTCCGCAGCTGTTGATGTTAGCTTGGGTATAAAAAGGCCCGTTATCTTAGTTAAATTCACGCCCTGGGATGTATAAAGGCTTAGAGCAATAGTTATCTCTTTCCAGTGCAATCTATCTGTGCCTGATACATAACCGCTGTTGAGGAGGCTTCTTGATTTTTGAACTTTTGCTCCGCTTGCATTTAAATATTCTAACGAGAAAATAACGTTATACGTGGAAGTATTTATCCAGAATTTTAGGCTTCCGCCTGAATAAGCCGACATATTCATAGGACTTGTTGTAGGCACAAAAACACCCCACCACTCATTGGTTGCGGTATTACATTGTGCTTTGAAACAATTTGCTGAGTCACCTGCTACTCCCGGAGTTGCAGAATTGGGCACAGTGCCTGTATAGGCGCCGTTAAATGTGGCTGCACCATTTGAACTACCCGTGTAAACTTGAGTCCCGCTCATTATACCGCTATCGTTATATAAAGTCGTAGTTATATTGCTGCCGGCATCTAGTTTTCTAATACCGATAATTATAACAATTAAAAAACAAAATATAAATAGTAATAATTTATTAATCCTTTTCATATATATTTATAAAGTTGAAAGAAAAAGCTTTATCCTTGGGTCATCTATGGAGGCCATTATAGAGCCCTCCAGTGAACCTTCTGCGGATGACGTGGCAATCTGACATGAAGTATCATCCTGAGGTGCACCCGAAGGGTCTCTTGAAGTTAAACATGGGGATCCTTAACGGAGTTTTACATTGAGTATAGTGAATGTGTTCAGGATGACCCTGAAGGGTCAAATTGCTTCTCCCTCTAAGCCGAATCGTAATGAAAAGTCTTACTAAATATCCAATTCCATCTTTAAGATATACCTGAGTTCGGACACTGCTAAAAAACTCTTGACCTTTCGTCCCCCTGAATAAACGGGGGGACGAAAAAATTCAATTTAACTTTTACATGTTTATTCCTTCGGGAACTTGTTGACTGCAGCGATAAATTTCAAGATCACAGTGATTTATAAGTGATTTTTGCTTTAATCTGCGCCCAGCTGCAGGGACACAAAACCACGGTCTCCCTAATAGACTATGTCACAATTAGCATTCTTGGTAAATATGCAATATATTGTGTCAAATAATCAATACATTCGTTTTTTTGTCAAAAAACAGTAATTATGACACAGTCTATAAACGTAATCACCGTAATCAAGTATAGGATTTTCAAATTCCTATATCACAAATTACAACTGTAGCACATCCAGCGTCAACGAATTCGTAGAATACGTCTGAGCTAATGAATGTGTAAAGTCAGAAGCTAAATACATATAGATTTTATTATCCGCTGAAAGCCCTGCAAGTGCCGGGTTCTCACTCCAGTAAAAACCTGTGTTATCCCATACGCGGACATACGTAGATGCCGGGTCCCATGCTGACGTAAGATTAACATTCAACAAATTCTTGTCTTGAACAAATTTCCACATGTAATCTGTAAAACCTTGCGTCCCATCTCCTCTGTTCAGGCTGAATAGCGGTACTGTAACTGCTTCGGTACTTTCAAGAACTTTCCAAGCAACTGGGAGCCCGTATTTTGTATCAATCTGTCCGACTAAGCCGAAACCCTTGGTAGCTGCCGTGGATTTATTACCGGTATAGTTCGTGTTATTGGTATAAACAAGCATTCTCCAGTTGATAAGATTGGTTATTGTTATGCTGACCTCGATATACTGGTCAGCTACTTTATAACCTTGCTGGGCCGCAGTTACACCGCTCCATTGAACCTGAGTTGCGACAGCGTTGTTACTTACATTTCTCACAACAGCATCCCAGGTCTGCACACCTCCCGTAGGTAAAACTGTTGCCGTGAAAGTATGGCTGGACGGAATAACATAAGCAAATGTTATCATCGGGCATATCGCTAAGGCTGCGACGATTAATAATAATCTTTTGATATTCATTTTAATTCTCCTCTAATTTCTAACTCTACTTCGACCTTTTGATGAACCTTTGGGTTCTATTTTTACTGCACCGCCTCCTTGCAATTACCACCTCCTTTAAGTTAATTTTTCTTGTCAGAATATTATTTTTCCGACAATAACTTAAAATCTACGCTTTTTTTATCACCTCCGCTCATTTTTTTATCGAGATTTAAATGTTATTCAAGTTAGAACCCACCGCCCTGCACGGTTTTTATAAAATGTCTTCCTATGCAAGCATCTTAATCGCAAACTCAATTACAAATTTAGATCGTTGTAAGAAATACGAAAAACGATCACTCCCTCAATATAAATTTATCTTTAAGGAAAATGTATTTCATAATAAAATCTCTATATTACTATGTTATATATATCCAAAATATTTTAAATCATACTGTGTTCTTAATATTATTTTACATTAAAATAGAAAAAAATATATAAAAAATATGTAAAACTCTTGAAAAATATTATAGTTTATAAAACAAGTTTTAACATGCCTAATTATTTGTATAGTAGTATATAATACTTGTATTAGTATATACAATAGTATTCAAAACATCAAGGCTTTTTATTAAATCCCGTTAGAGACAATTCCGCAAGGCGGGACCTACCTGCCTAGTGTAGCGACAAGATGGGTTTTTATGCGGCGGAAATAAAAAAAGGCCTTTTTGAAAAGTCAATAAATTTTAGCTGTTGAATCCTCCCGCAAAGCGGGACGGGACAACTGCCAGAGATTATTGGGTTTTTTCAACAATCTCAAATTATTTTCAGAGGCCTTTAATATAATGTTTTTATTATAACTGCATAGCTTCTAAAGTCAGAGATTTTGTCGTGTAAAACTGAGCCACTGTCTGAGTGGAATCCATACCTAAGTAGATATATATTTTGTTGTCAGTCGAAGCCGCTGCTTTTGACGGGTCTTCATTCCAGTAAAAACCTGCATTATCCCAGACGCGGACATAAGTTGATGCAGGGTTCCAGGCGGAAGTTCCGTTAACATTTTTTCTTCCTTTATCCTGCATAAATTTCCACATATAGTTCGTAAAACCTGCAGTACCTGTACCGGGCCTGCTCGTTGAAAATACCGGCGTTGTCGGTGTAGCTGATGTCACATCTAAAACCAGCCAACACAAAGGAATTCCATATTTTGATCCGTCAGGGCTTACGGTCTGGCCTACCAAGCCAAAACTCATAACCGCTGCTGTAGAAACACTGCCCGTATACGGCCTGAAACCTGTTTTTGCTACGGTATTGTCAGTGTAAATAATTATCCGCCAGCTGATAATGTTTGTCACTCTTGCAGTCAGTTCAATATATTGGTTGGCTATTTTATAGCCCGGGCTCCCTGCAGAAACCGTAGGCCAGGTAAAGGAACTGACTTGCACGTTATCACTGCGCCTTTTAAAAACAGCTGTCCAGGTTTGCTGGCCGCCTGTTGCTGTTAATGTTGCATTTAAAGTGCTCGACGAAGAGATAACATAAGCAAATGATACTGCCGGAAAAATAAGAATAACGGCAATAATAAGGAATAATAGCTTTCGCATCCTGCGTTCTCCGCTGAAAATATAAACCGCCTAAGCCTTGTGTGTGTTTTTTACAGCACCGCAGGCATAGGCGGGTATTTTTAAATTTTACACTGCGCCCTTAGGCGTGTGCGTAGGGTTTCCCATTTAGTATGACATGGCTTCTATTGTTAAGGATTTTGTAGTATAAAACTGCGCCAA